>QIKQ01000159.1 GCA_003233075.1 Gammaproteobacteria bacterium | reverse complement strand
CTAATTCTTAATATCGCTAAACGAATTAATATAAGACAGCATAAGCAGGCGATACCGCACTGCTGTCCCACAGTTTGTGATAATATTTCATTAAACGCTATCCCTATGAGGTCCTTCGATAGAATGTCGATTTGAGACATGAAACTAGAACTTAGCTTATGTTCGTTAATAAGCAGAAAAATCGCAAGATTATTCACCATCGTGATTAGAAGAATCTAAAAAGAATTCGTCGTTGCGAGAAATGCTCGTTGAGCATTTCGTGGCAATCTCCTAAATTCAATGATTTAGGTGACGAGATTGCTTCGGTGTGATCGGTGATCACACCTCGCAACGACCAATTTCTTTGAGATTCTTCTCGTCGTATATTAAATAATTTTGCTCATTAGTCTATTTTTTAACAAGTGTATGTTTCGTGCTAGTTTCATGTCCGAAATTACCAATCAATTGATTTAATCATTAGAATTAGACTCAAATGATACATTATCACAAACTGTGGGACACAATGGGCGCTACCCCTCTTTGCGAGGAGCCCTGTTTTAAAGGGCGAAGAAACAATCTTCTTATCAATAATACCAGTGCCGATATGAGGTCACTCACAATATTCACGAGATTGCTTCAGCGGCATACGCCGCTTCGCAAAGACGATCATTTTCTAATTTTCATGTCTGCATCATCCATTCTTCCGTTATATCTTCGAATGACTGTGTTTCGTGAAATAAGACTAGAGTTAGCGGGACAGCAGTGAAGCAAGGTGATTGAAACTATTTCCAAGCCTTTCCGTAAAGATTAAGATTTTACTCTATGCAGACAAATTGCTCGATTTTTTAAAATTTCACTGTAGTATTTATATACGATCTCCGCTATATAGCTAAAATTTCGAATTATAGCCAAATTAACGGTTTACAGGCTTTGATATAACAGCTAATAATTATCTATTCACTAATATTTTTATATAAATTTTAGTGAATTTTTTCTAGCTAAGTTAATTGAGACAATATGACGTCAAATGTGCAAACAGATATTGAGCTTGCAGTCGAATATGCAAAGCAAGAGTCGAATCCAATGACAATTTGTAAGATGCCATCAGGTTGGTTATTTCTTGCGTTAAATCAGGTGTTAAAGGGCAGCTGTCTATTAGTATGTGAACCCTTTGTTGTTAGTTTAGAAAGCTTAGAAGAGAAGCAGCGCCAACAATTCATTACCGATATGTTATTAACATCCAAAGCGATACAATCGGTAACCGGTGCCGAGCGGTCAAACTTTTTATTTTTAGGCAATAAAGACCCTGTTTTACATGTGCACATTATTCCGCGATACTCTGATGAAGATGAAAAATATAAAGCGCATGGTCCTTGGAAATATGAGACCTATGTTAAGTTTGATTTTTCACGGGATGAGAGTCTTATAGCAAAAATAAAAGAAGAGATTAAGGCTAAGTAAGCTTAAAGCTAGGTTAACCTAATAAACACACAAATTACGTTTATAATTTGTAAAGCACTGAAAATGCGATATATTTAATTGTATTTAAGGCTAAAGCACTCTATAGATTGTTAAGTATTAATGATGGTATTATTTTAATTAGAAGCTTCGTTCATTGGTGAAATTTAGTATAATCTTTACCCAGGTATTTAATAATTCATTAAATATGAGCAGTGTCAATTAACGATTGAAGAATTTAAATAAGTAAGTTGTGTTTTAGTTAATCAAGTGAATTAAATAGTATGCAAGTTAAATTTTTAACAATATATACAAAAACAGTAAAAAGCCTAGTCAATCCTGTTGATATGACGATTCCCACTAGTTTGGCTTTGGTCATTGGTACTTCAAATAATTTGTATAAAGTGATCAATGAAGGTCATAAAGATCACACTCAAATTAATTCGATTATTATTGATACTTGGTTAGAGTTAATAGAGCCGTTGATCGAAAAAGTGAATAAATTGAGTAAGCAAGTTGGTGAACGTCCCTCTAATCCAATGGACAAATCAGCTTATTTGCGTTTTGAATTATATGAAAAAAATAGGGTTGCACAGTATCTGTTACAAGTATATGAGCAACTTGATAGGGCATTAATTGTTCTGGAAGCACAGGTAGAGAAGGGTTTTAATAAGGATAAACAGGAACATATTGTTAAGTATTTTACCGATAAAGTAAAAGTGATTTTGACTTACCCCTATCAACAAAATAAAAATTTAAATGAAAAATTATTACACCTAAATTCTTGATAATAAGTTTTATTTTTCACTAGTATTGCAACGCTTTATGGGTTTTAGAGAGACAGATTCAGTATGGCTAAAAGCGATTTAATTTGTTGGAAATGTGGAGCGTCTTTAAGTGAGATAAAAATCCCTCTTTCTAGATTAGATGCATGCAGTGCTTGTCGCGCAGAATTACATGTCTGTCGGTTTTGTAGTTATTATAATAAAAACTATTCGAGGCGCTGTGAGCAAGAAATGGCAGAGGTACCTAGAGAAGCAGATCATGCCAATTTTTGTGATTATTATAGCTTGAATGTCAATGCCTACATTGATAATGAAAAGTCATTAAACTCGGATTCAAAAAACAAGCTTAATGCTTTATTTGGAGAGTCAGAAAGCGAGACTCATTGCTCGGAGTTGAGTGCGAATAGAAAAGAAAGCAGTAAAAGCGATAGCTCCAAACAAAAGTTGGAAGAACTATTCGGCACTAATAATAAAAAAAATAGTGAGTAGAAATTTGACCTCGCAACGACTTATTTCTTTGAGACGCCTCTTGTCTTTACGTTTGAATTCTCATAAATATTATAGCTTTTAGAGATGCTAGCTAGGTTCTTATTTAGGCACTAATTATTTGCGGATATCTAAAATAGGCAAGCTGATTTTTGTTGTGGGAATTTATTTCAAATAAAGCGTCTAAATTATTCGCTATTGTTTGCGACAATTACTATATGGTTAGGGAAAAGGCAATATAGCTGATAGAATCTTTTAAGAACTATTATATAGAGTAGAGAGTAATTAGTGCTTTAATTTCAGGGGATTTTTAGTAGTACTATTCAATCGATATTATTTCAGTTATTCGGCGAGGCAAGCTGAAGTATTTTTAAGCGAAGTTAGGGTCTTTAACGCTTTTTTGTAAAGCATTAAGTTCGCACCCGATTGTCCGATAATACTAGATGGAGATTTGTTGTTTCTAGACGCGAGTCTGGGGAATGTGGCGTAATTTATTTATATTTAGGTAGCGAAAACTATGAGAAAAATGCTGATAAGCGCAAAATTACTAATGTTATTGTTTGTGTGTGCGGGTAATTTATGGGCAAATTGTAAATCAGATTACGTCAAGGTTAATAGTTTTGCAGTGAATGCAGCAAATGCGCAAAAAAAGGGCCAATACGATGTAGCCAAAAAATTGTTTCGCAAAGCAGCACGAAAATTATCTGCAATGAAATATCGCTGCAGTTCTATCAGTTTAAAAGAAATGAGCACTAAAGAGCGAAAATATAGAATTTACGCTCGTTACACAGGTTGTGGTAAACTCATTCAACAAGCTCAATCTAATATTATTAAAATCAAAGCAGGTGCAAATAAGAAGCAAGCCGCTAGTTTGGTAAGATTGGCAATCAATAATTATAATTCTGTTATTGCCAAATGCCCTAATAGTCAATACCAAAAATACGCACAAATTAAACTCGCCTCTATTGGCGGCGGTAAGTTCAAAAATAATTCAAAAGCGACTATCAATAGAAATAGTGGTCGCGAGGTATCTCGAAAAACTAATCGATTTAAATCAGTACGCATACGTCGAGGAAGATGTTACTACCAGTACTTACGCCAAGTGGCTAAAATCGAAATGAAAGCCAATATTGCATTTAAAAATAAACTTTATGGAGATGCTGTAAAGCACTATAATAATGCAGCTGAAATGTATATATCTGAATCACAAA
Source organism: Gammaproteobacteria bacterium (assembly GCA_003233075.1). GTDB lineage: Bacteria > Pseudomonadota > Gammaproteobacteria > SZUA-21 > SZUA-21 > SZUA-41. Next base: position 22,449 of record QIKQ01000159.1, on the reverse strand, counting down.
AATGTAAAAACGCAAAAGATCGCCTGAGTGCTTTAGATAGGGCCAAATTACTCCGATTACGAGTAGTCGCTATTAAAAGCAAATATGTCAATTGCACAGCAAAAGCCGATGCAGCGAAAAAATTACGTGAGGAAGCTTTCGGAGATGAGCAATCAGGTGATTATGATTTAGCTCACGATGGATATATGAATGCACTAAGGGCTTACTTATCTATTCCAAAAGCATGTTCACCCGAACAATATACTCATCTTAGAAAAGAAAGCAGAGATCGTGCAAAGTTATTGAGCTGTAATTCTTATGTTGAAGGTATAATATCGTATAACCAAGCATTTAGCGCGATGAGCAAAGCCGATAAAAGAGAGGCTGCGCTGGAATACGGCAAGGCTGCACGATATTTCGACAGTGCAGTATCAAAATGTGGTTTTGTAGCGGCAAATTTCAAATTATTAAATAAACTTATAAACGCATCGAAATTGAAAGCAAAACGTTTAGAATTTTGATTTTTTTAATAGCGCAATTGACTAGGCATAAAATTGAATTTGTTAGAAAAATATGCTTTAGATGCTTACTTATTAAATTCTATTTAGATAGATTTTGCTATTAATTAGAGTTGCCTAATATTGTCTAGAATAATAATTAATTAAATGCTTTTAGTGTTTTTAGATACAATTAATATGGGATTTTAGTGCCTTTCTATTTAAAACAGGCAGAAGCCTACTATTCCATTTAAAAAGAGTAGATATCTATTTGTAATCTAGCGATAATCTTGTTTTGATGATTAAATTTATTAAGATTATTGTGAACTCATAGTCTGTAATTTACACTCATTCTACATATAATTGCATCGAGCAAAACCGAATTAAAAATTATTTAAAATAGAGTGTTCAGGAGTACAGAGTAAAACGACTTGCAGATTATTTCGGTGCTGAAACGATAATTGATAGCTTTATTAGCCGTTAAACTTAACAGTTCAACTAACTAACAGGTAGTATAGATTGGGTAACAAAAATTCAAATACTAGAAGTAATGTCATTACTGATAAGGATTATTTCGGCTCGACTATTTCGTTTCGAATAATAGTCGTACTCTGTTTTTCATTCACAATTCTCTATAGCCTTTATTCCATATGGCAGGTTAATCAATGGACTAAAAAACAGCGAATTAACGTCATACGTCTTTCGGAGCGAAGTTTATCTGATTTATCTCAGCAAATAATTCGAGCATCAATTGCCAGTGAGCCAGATTTTGTTGCAATACTAAAAAAGTACAGCAAAAATAAACCGCACATTCGTCAAGTCAGCTTCAAATACAAAGACAATCAGGTTTTCACTGCAAGTTCAGACGTTCAGTTTGATATGCCTGCAATGGTTGAAAAGGTAATCAAGGCAAATGATGAGAGAGTAAATTTAAAAGTCTCAAATGGCATCATTGATTTTGGTGAACTCGATATAACGACCAATAGTGATTTTATTAAAAAACAGGTCTGGGAAAGCTGGGCAGATATTAGCGTCGTTGTTTCTGTAATATTACTCATAATGCTGTCAATTATGTACGCTAGTGTCCGAAAGAGTTTAAATGTACTTCGCGCTATTGCTGTATTGGGTAACCAAAATAAACAAGGTAATTTAACGGCTCGCATTGTCGAGCGCGGCACAGGAGAAGCATTAGCAGCAAGCAGGGCGGTTAATATAATAGCTGATGTAGCAGATAATCAGTTCAATTCTTTAAGTAACATTGAAAGCTCAATGAAAACTGAAGTAGAAAAAAGCAAAAGTTTTTCTAGGCATAAAGAAAATGCAGAAATTGCTAATAGTTCAAAAAGTGAATATCTATCTAAAATTAGTGAAGAATTTAGGCCGCCACTGAATAGCATTCTCGCGTTAACTGAAATGTCAGTTAAACCAGAATTTAAAGCGCAAGAGCAGCATTTTATAGACATGATTCATGCATCTGCAATACAGCTACATAGTTTTATAGATAGTGTTGTAGATATTTCGAAAATTGAAACCGATAGTATTACGAATGAAAAATCAATTTTTGATCTTAATGATCTATATCGAGTCATCCAATCTTCAGTAGATCCACTGTTAATTAAAGAAAATAAATCTTTTGAGATAATGACAGATTCTGATATACCTCAATATCTAATTGCCGATGAAAAACGTATACGACAGGTTATTTTGTCTTTAATTTGCGATTTATTTTCTGGCGCAAGTGGTAATAAAATATGTTTAAAAACAAGCATTGTTAAAACCGATGTTATATCGGTGACACTACAGTTTAGTATTTACACTATGCAAACAGACGTGAATCCCTTTATGTTTAGTAAATCCATTAGCGAAACTGAGCAATCGACTGCGGAGTCATTGTGTAATATTTATGGTAAGTCTGGTATTGGCCGAGTGGTGACTAAAAAGCTTATTCGAGCGATGGAAGGCAAGCTTGATGTTAGGAAAGAGAATAAGAAAGTGAGTTCCTACATAATTGATTTACGATTGGATCGACCCTCTAAAGTGCAACTGCAAGATTTTGAAAAAGTAAGGTCTAACCAGGGGCGATTATCGGGAAAAACATTACGAGTATTGCTTGCTGAAAGTCATTTAATTAACCGTTATGTGTTTGAACTAGTCTTTTTTCATAAAGGTTTGGTAACAATTAAAGCGGAAAACGGCGAAGAAGCACTTAAGAAAATGAGAGAAGAAGACATAGACTTTGCGATATTGGATATGCAGTTGCCCAAGCTTGATGGTTTATCTGTCGCGAAAGAATGGCGAAAAAATGAAAAGAAAGGTTCTTATTTGCCAATCATTTTGACGAGTAATGATGTACGTATGGAAACATTACAAGTTTGTGAAGAAGTCGCAGATTTTGTCGAATCAAAACCAGTTTCACCTTACAAGCTACTACAAGATATTGAAATGTACATGCTTAATCCGACAGAAGAAAAGAGACCGGTATTAGATGCATTAAATATTAATGTCGCAAAAGATTTAATTGACTCACGGTATTTTAATAAACTAAAGAATCGTGGTGAAAAACAAGAAATAAAAGCCTTGGTTGATAATTTTTGTAATGTTTTCGAAGACGAGTTTGAAAAATTAAAGAGCGCAATGAGTGCGGGTGAAATAAATTTGTACCGAACTATATCGCAAAGGTTAAAAGGTGGTACAAATACAATCGGCGCGACCGCGCTTGGGTTATGTTTTAAATCATAGTTCTGAGTTGATCGAGTCCATAGGACAGTTGTTTAATGATACTAAGGTAGAGTTTCAAAAGGCAATTCAATAGCGATTTTCTAAACCCAATTTTTCATTGTACTTAGTATAGGAAGGACGATATTCCATATCTGCTGTAGCCCGGCTCTACCTCCTGCATCCCTGCAGTCGTAAAGAGCCGGGCTACAGCAGATATGGATTATCGTTCTTACGCGATCAACTGTGGGACAGCAGTGAGGCATGCCTTGTCTCTACGGATTGCTCTTCAATTCGATAAGTTCCAAGCATGATTTTTTATCTGTGGCATATACCTTCAAGTTAATTAAGGTTGCCGCAGTTTATCTAATTCCTTTCTAGTGCCATGAAAAACATTGAGGTCTACTCGTGTTTTAATTCCAGGTATTTTACCTTTGTTAGAGTATTGCCAAAAAGTCCAATGTTGAGCAACGACGGGAGAGCGTTCGTAGTTTCGTAACCATAGTGGATTACGTTTGAATTGTACTAATTTGTATTTTTTATAGACTTCAGGGCTGGTGTATATAATTACTTTTTGTTTATAGTGTTTCTCAATTATTTTTAAATAGATTCCTATCTGTTTTTTGAATTGAGCTTGAGATGGACGTCTTTTGCAGTTACCAATAAATTCTATATCCACAACAGGGGCAAGCGTATTGCTTTCTTTCGGAACAACTTGTATGAAGTTTTGTGCTTGGAGCAGCGCTTTTTTACAAAACGTATAAAAATGATAGGCTCCACGTAGTAAGTTAGTTTGTTTTGATTTGTGCCAATTAATTTTGAATCTTGGGTCCTTAAAATTTCCACCTTCAGTTGCTTTCATGATTACAAAGTTAATTCCATTTTGATCTAGCAGAGGCCAATCAATTTCTTTTTGGTGGTGAGAAATATCTATGCCACGAATTAAATAATTTTTAGCAAGATTTTCTTGTTCGTTCGCACTGAGATAACTTGAATAGAATGTGCCAGCTAAACTGAGAACAGTGAGAGCAGAAATCAGACAGAATACTTTTTGAAAAATCAACATATTAGACATCTCCCGAGAGCGCTAATGCACACTTAGCAATACTCAAATGTATAATGCTCTTATTCATTTTTGCTAGATACTCCTTCTATTATATAAACTTGTATTGCGTAATCATCTGAAGGTGCCTAACCTTGACATAGTATCAGGTTCAATATCATAAATGGTTGAAGTTGTTACACCTGTGAAGGTGCCTGACCCCCACATAGTATCAGGTTTAATATCATAAATAGGTGAAGTTATTACACCTGATACTATGTGGGGGTCAGGCACCTTCGCAGGCATACTGGCCATTATCTAGGATAATGGCAATTCCACAAATTTAGTCTAACCTTGCCGTTATGACGGATTCCAAGACTGAACCTTTGAGTACTGCAATTGAAGTGGCTAAGATATTTCCACTCACTTGGCGTGAAATACTGGAGCAAGAGTCTGTTAATTTGATACTAGAGACAGCCTTGTTGAATGAGCAGTTACTGACTAGTTTCGCTAATCTTGAAGAAAATAGACTAGATCAGAGTGATAAAGGATCTAGTGAAGATACGCATTTAAATATTTTAGAAAATAAAATAAATATGCTTACACAGCTAATGCAATATTATTTAAGCCTTAACTGTAAGTTGCCGGCTGGAAAAATGGTGCATCTTAATTCAGCAGGTTTGGCATGGCAAGAAAGAGATAATCCGAAGGTGGACATAGGCAAGATATTGCTAGTTGAAGTATTCATAAATACAAGTTTTCCTAGGCCAATAGAATTACTTTGTCGCTTGGATGACATAGAGAAAAAGGATTTGAGTTATTTTATGTACTGTAGCTTCTTTAAAATCAATGATGTAGTCCTCGATCTACTAGAAAAATTTATATTTAGGCATCATCGTCGAGAGATAGCTATCAAAAATACCACAAAACCTGGTGGCTAAACTTAGCATTACCACAATTAAACAACGGCGAAAAAAATCTTCTTAGATATAGAAGCTTAAGAAGAAGTAATTTATTTATGACAAGATTTTGACAGAATGCAAACTCGGTGCTTAACTAAGGCATATGGTGGTATTAGTTTGGCAACAGTAGAAAACTTAGAAAACTTAGAAAACATAGATACGTGGGGTAAGGTATGAAAAAAGAGTCCGGTGATAGCGTTGAGAATGGAAAGCGACAAGTGCTCATTATTGATGAGGATTTGAATCGGTCTCAGAATTTAAAAACAATATTAGAATTTATTAACTACAATCCTACAATTGTAAATAATATCAAGGAATGGAAAAACAAGTCGATTGAGGATGACAGTGTGGATTCATTTTTAATTGGTGAGTGCACAGTTAATGGTGAACTAGAAGGCATTATTGATAATATATATAAATACGATCCTAACGCACCCATCCTTGGAGTGTACAGCGACAAAAAACCCAAATCAGGCGAAGGCTGGGCCAAAAAGATACTGGGTTATATTCATACTCCCTTTCGCTATGACAATGTATTTAACGCACTTCAAAAAGCACAAATTTATCGTGAAAGTAAAGAGAAAATAGGTAAGAGGCGACCAGTAGAATTGTTTCGTAGTTTGGTCGGTAGTAGCCGCTCAGTGCAGGATATACGTAAACAAATAGAGCAGGTCGCAGAATCAGACGCTTCGGTACTCATTTTGGGCGAATCGGGCACGGGCAAGGAAGTAGTTGCTAGAAACATTCACTATTATTCTGGTCGTCGAGAAAAACCTTTTGTGCCGATTAACTGTGGCGCTATTCCACCCGAATTATTGGAAAGTGAATTATTTGGACATGAAAAAGGTGCATTTACTGGAGCGATTAGCGCACGTCAGGGGCGTTTTGAATTAGCTGAAGGTGGCACATTATTCTTAGACGAAATTGGTGATATGCCGTTACCAATGCAGGTAAAATTATTACGTGTATTGCAAGAAAAAACTTTTGAACGTGTGGGTAGTAATAAAAGCATTAAGACCAATGTACGAATTATTGCAGCAACACATCGAAACTTGGATGAATACATAAAAGAAGGACATTTTCGCGAAGACTTGTATTACAGAATTAATGTATTCCCTATAGAAATGGCACCACTAAGAGAACGAGTAGAAGACATTCCTTTATTAATTACTGAATTGATTACCAGAATTGAGCATGAAAAAAGAGGTTCAGTTCGTCTCATGCCAGCAACCATAATGGCCTTATGTCAGGCAACCTGGTTAGGTAATGTTCGTGAGTTAGCAAACCTAATTGAGCGCTTAGCTATCTTATTTCCGTTTGGAGTGGTTGATGTGAATGAATTACCAGAAAAATATAGACCAGATGCAATTATGAATAATACGGTTTATGCAGATCAGCCAAATATTAGTCCTAGTATCCCTGAAGATATTCTAGAATCAAATGCGCGTTTGCCTCGAGATGGTATTAATCTTAAGGAACATTTGAGCAACTTGGAAGTGAGTTTAATTCGCCAAGCATTGACTGAAGCTAACGGTGTAGTGGCGCATGCGGCTAAACTTTTAAATATGCGACGAACTACCTTAGTTGAAAAATTAAGAAAATATGGAATTTAGCCTATTTAGATATGAGAGCTTGAGATTAGGTAGGCGTTCAAATGCGTCTACGAGGCAGCCAAATTGACCAGGAGTGGAGTGTAGGACGATGGTAAATGAGCATCGGGTCTCTCTTGGCCATCCGTGGCCGCCGAGAGACAAGACCATCCATAGTCAAAAAGCACTTGGCGAATAAAGTTGACCTGTAAATACAATATTTTCAGAAGAAAACAAATAATAACATTAAAAAATTAAGCCTAAAAATCCTTGCCTTAACAATGCTTTTTAACGGTTTCTTGACGTAGCTTCCTTAATTCACTCGTAAGCTTTTGAATATTCATTCGAAAAGTATTGGGCATAGATATTGCACTTTTACTCAGCAAGTTGGGAGAGAGTAATGGGGCAGTTATGCAACAAAAATCAGAGACGCAATCGGTCGTATTAGAAAACGCGTTTAATACATTCAATAATCTATCAGCACAATTAGCACAGTCTTATCAGGCTTTAGAGCAGCGCGTTGAAAAACTAACTGCGGAGCTTAATCAGGTACGTAGCGAACGAATAAAGCAACTTTCTGAAAAAGAGTGTCTTGCTAGTAGAATATCGCAATTGCTAGAGTTATTGCCAGGAGGCGTAGTTGTACTCGATGGCGAGGGTATTATAACTGAATGCAATCCAGCAGCGATTAAATTACTTGGCCGTCCCTTAATTGATTTGCACTGGCATAAGATAATCAGTCGTGCTTTTTCTCCAGATTTAGATGATGGTAGTGAAGTAAATCTAAAAAACGGCAAAAGGGTAAGCATAGTCTCACAGTCCTTGGGTTTAGAGCCAGGGCAAATAATCTTAGTTACTGATGTCACTGAACAACATGCTTTGCAGTCACTGCTAAATAGGCATTATAAGCTTTCTGCTATGGGTGAGATGGCGGCGAGCCTAGCTCATCAAATTCGTACTCCCTTGTCTACCGCATTATTGTATATCTCGCATTTAAATCGCATTAGTTTATCGGATGAAGATCGTATGCGCACTTTGGATAAAGTTGTATCACGCCTTCGATATCTAGATCATATGGTAAATGATATGTTGCAATTCGCTCGTAGCGGTACTTATGAAATGGATTGTATCTCAATGGAGCAAATAATAGAGGGTCTACTACTTAGTATAGAACCACAAATTAGTGCAAAAAATGGTGAAATTATAGTATTTGGTAAATATCGTAAACTATTTCTGTACGGTAACTCTGATGCATTACAAGGCGCCTTGTTAAATATTGTAACAAACGCAGTTCAAGTCATAGGAGAAAAGGTCAAGATCGAAATAAAAATAAGCAATACGCGTAGTGGAAATATCCGCTTGACGATCAAGGATAATGGTCCCGGAATCGAAAAAGATGTGATTCCAAATTTATTTACACCCTTTTTTACATCTCGTCCGGATGGTACAGGTTTAGGTCTAGCGGTAGCACATACAATTATTGAAGCGCATAAAGGAAAAATAGATGTTCATTCGAAACTTGGGCAAGGCGCAAGCTTTATTATTGAATTACCGAAAGTTCGAGAAAAAGACTTAATTAGCGCAGCTGTTAAATCGACTAAAAGCTTGTCTTTTAGTTTACCAGATGTAAAAGCATCTTAAGTAATGGGGGAGAGAATGACAAACGGATCAGTACTCGTGGTAGAAGATGACGCTGCATTACGTGAGGCGTTATGCGATACCTTAGAAATGGCAGGATATGCAACTGTATCGGCATCCGATGGTAAAGCCGCAATCGATTTATTGGACTCACAATCGGTAAATATGGTTGTTAGTGATGTGCAGATGAAACCAATGGATGGCACTACATTACTTAAGAAAATTAAAAAAATCGATCCAAATTTGCCGGTTGTATTAATGACTGCTTACGGCACGATTCAAAAAGCAGTGTCTGCAATGCGGGAAGGTGCAGTCGATTATCTTGTTAAACCATTTGAGGCTGAAGTATTAGTTAATATGGTAAGTCGACTTTTAATCGAAACACCAGTGGATCAAGTTGAACTAATTGCTGAAGATCCTGAAAGTAAAGACTTATTAATTTTGGCGCGCAGAGTAGCGCAAAGTGATGCGACTGTTTTATTGTCGGGAGAAAGTGGTGCAGGGAAAGAAGTGTACGCAAGATTTATTCATGAATACTCGTCTCGTTCAAAAGGGCCCTTTGTCGCGATTAACTGCGCAGCTATTCCAGAAAACATGTTAGAAGCCGTTTTATTTGGATACGAAAAAGGCGCTTTTACTGGAGCCTACCAATCGAATGCGGGAAAATTTGAACAAGCTAATGGTGGTACGATTTTGTTAGATGAAATATCTGAGATGGATATGGGTTTACAGGCAAAGCTACTCAGAGTATTACAAGAACGTGAAGTGGAGCGTTTAGGTGGCAAGAAATTAATTGAATTAGATGTACGTGTCGTTGCTACAACAAACCGTGATTTACGTGAAGAAGTGAATGGTGGACGTTTCCGTGAAGATCTTTATTACCGTCTCAATGTATTTCCAATAGGCATATTACCTTTGCGAGAACGTAAGGGCGATATTTTACCCCTGGTTCGTCGAATGGTTGAAAGTGAAACACGAACTGGAACGCCTAAGACAATTATAAGTCCCGAAGCAGAAAGCAAGCTTATGAGTCATAATTGGCCAGGCAATGTGAGGGAGCTTTCAAATGTAATGCAACGTTCAATGATATTAAAATCGGACGAGGTAATAAAAGGACAAGATATATTTTTCGAACCAGGTCCTAGCAAAATGCAAAGAGCGTGTTTAATCGAACCTGATTTTACCGAAACTGAGTCGATTGAGGATAATGATGATACTAATAATAGTCCAGGAAATTTACGTTCTGCGGAACAAAAAATGATATTGGACGTACTCAAAGAAGAAAGAGGTAGTCGTAAAAGAACGTCGGAGCGACTTGGGATAAGCCCAAGAACATTAAGATACAAGCTAGCAAGAATGCGAGAGCAAGGAATTCAACTAACAGATTAGGGTTTAGTCTGTTGATGGTATAGAGGGGGAAAGGAAATGAGTGATATAGATGTGCAAAATGTGTTAGCTCAAATGCGAGTGATGGCATCGAAGGCACAGGGAATTGGTATCGAGAAGACGGCTACGGTAGGTGATTCAGATTTCTCAACCTTATTATCCAAGTCGATTGATGTGGTGAGTTCGACACAAAAACAAGCAGGAGCATTGACTGAGTCTTTTGTGAAGGGCGACCCTAATGTAAATCTGGCGCAAGTGATGGTGTCTTTGCAAAAAGCATCGGTTTCATTCGAAGCAATGACCCAAGTTAGAAATAAACTAATGGATGCGTATAAAGAAATTATGCGTATGCGTGTATAATTATTAAAATCATAAAGATTACACTGATATGGCATTAATAAAAACAGAATCTATACAAGGGTTTCAAAACCTTCCAGCCTTAAGGCAAGTCGGCCTCATGGTTGGACTGTCGGCGAGTATTGCGCTAGGCATCGCTATTGTGCTTTGGTCGCAAACACCCAACTATAGTTTATTGTATGGAAAGCTAAGTGCTAAGGACTCAGGTGATGTTCTTGAGTCTTTGCAAAAGGCAAAAATTCGTTATAAATTAGATACCAATACTGGCTCGATACTTGTTCCCGCGGCAGACATTCATAATGCACGAATGCATCTAGCGAAAGATGATTTGCCTAAAGGTGGAGGTATGGGACTTGAATTTTTAAAAAAGGAAGAGTCATTTCGTACCAGTAACTCGACTCGTAACCGCCGCTACATTCATGCAAAAGAAATTGAACTTGCTAGAACTATCTCGAGTATTGTCAATATAGAAAGTGCGAGAATTCATTTGGCAGTGTCTGCTCGAAGCCAGTACATAGGCAGAAAAACGGAAGCACCAAAAGCGACAGTTTTTCTTAAAATATATGGCGGCGGCAGATTAAGTTATGGTCAGGTGAAAGCCATTTCACATATGGTATCATCTAGTATTCCAGGGATGAATAGCAATCAAGTATCGATCATTGATCAGCAAGGAAAATTATTATCGAGAGTTTTTACCGATAAAGATACTGCTATGACTGAGGGTCAACTCGACTATAAAAGTCGAATTGAACATGCTTTAACAAAAAAAGTAGAAGATATTATTACTCCCTTAGTGGGTGAAGGTCGCGTTCGAGCAAAAATAGATATAGTGCTTGACTTAACGCGAAGCGAACAAACTAGAGAAAGCTATAATCCAGATTATCCTGCAATATCTAAAGAAATAACTATTGAAAAAAGAAGTGGGTTATCAACGCTTTCGTCGGGAGCGCCAGGAGCAAAAGCGAATACTCCGGGTCATACCGGGGCTACGGGCAAACCAGGTTCTGCTAATGTCGCAAATGCAAATAATGGCAGTTCAAGTCGAACTGTGCGTAAAAGCATGTTGCCAGATAAGACCATCAGTCACATTAAAAAACCAGGTGGTACTATTCGACGTTTATCAATCGCAGTTTTAGTTGATGACAAACGCTCAGTTGATGATGAGGGCACTGTAACTAAAACACCCCTGACAGTTAAAGAGTTAAGTTTAATTCGCAGCTTGGTCGAAGGATCTGTCGGCTATGATGCCAAACGGGGAGATGTAATTAATATTAGTAACGCAACATTTTATACGCCACCAGTACCAGAGGCTTTGCCAGAGGTACCTCTATTAGAGCAACCTTGGTTTTGGGATGTAGTCAAACAAGCCGTAGGAGGTATTGCAGTATTATTGCTAATATTTGCTGTTTTAAAGCCTATTTTAAAAAGCTTAGCTGAGAAGGGTGCTCAAATACCACAGGGACAATTGGTTCAAGCTGGTGACGAGCATCAAGATCCAGCGACTTCAGCGCAAGATGGAGCTGCACAGCTTCCTCCACCAGATCAAAATTTTGAAGACAAAATAACTTTTGCGCGCAATATGGTTGGTCAGGAACCTGGCCGAGTAGCGCAAGTAGTTAGAAACTGGGTGCAGACTGATGGCGGAGGCTAGCAAGCTTAGCGGTACAGAGCGCGCTGCGGTATTACTCATGAGTTTGGGTGATGAGGTCGCTGCTGATATTTTAAAATTGATGGGGCCTAAAGAAGTACAAAAGTTAGGCGGTGCTATGGCCGGATTGTCTAGCATTACAAAAAATGAAGTCGCTCTGGTTTTAGACGAATTTGTTGAAGTAGTTGAAAATCAAACTGCCTTAGGTATCGATTCAGAAGAGCGCATTAAAACCATGTTAACTCGCGCTCTGGGTGAAGACAAAGCGGGCGGTCTAATTGACCGTATATTACTCGGCCGAAGTTCAAAAGGACTTGAGGCTCTTAAGTGGATGGACTCGAGGTCTGTTGCTGAAATTATCCGACTTGAGCACCCACAAATAATATCGATAGTGCTAGCTTACTTAGACGGTGACCACGCCTCTGAAGTCTTAGGCTTATTACCGGAACGCTTAAGAGCGGACATCTTAATGCGCATCGCTTCCTTGGATGGCATACCACCGCAAGCTTTGCATGAACTAGATAGTATTATGGAAAGCCAGTTTTCTGGAAATACCAATGTTAAATCTTCGTCGGTGGGTGGTTTGAAATGTGCTGCCAATATTTTAAATTTTATGGACTCCTCAGTTGAACAAGAAGTCATGGAAAATATATCAGAAGTCGATGCGGAACTTGGTGATAAAATTCAGGACTTAATGTTTGTTTTTGACAATCTAGGCGAAATTGATGATCGCGGTATTCAAGCTTTGCTGAGGGAAGTATCGTCTGAGTCACTCATACTCGCTTTAAAGGGAGCTGACGAGATCTTAAAAGAAAAAGTATTTAATAATATGTCTAAACGTGCGGCAGAAATGTTAAGAGATGATTTAGAGGCCAAGGGACCTGTGCGTCTTAGTGAAGTTGAGACCGCACAAAAAGAAATTTTAGCAATTGCACGACGTTTGGCAGACTCAGGGGAGATAGTACTTGGTGGAAAAGGCGCAGAACAATTTGTCTAAAATAATGAACAAAGAAGAAGCTTCAAGTTGTGAAACCTGGGAGATTCCTTCAGTACACGATTTAGACTCCAAGTCTAATAATTCAAATTCCGTAAACCCAAGATATACCACTGCTGAGCAGTTAGAGCGAGTTCAAAAAGAAGCGTACGATGAAGCATTTCAAGAGGGTTTGATTAAGGGATTGGAAGCCGGTCAGGTTCAAATAGCTGAAAAAGCAAAACATTTCGAAGCGATTATTAACAGTTTGGCTGAGCCTATTCATTTAATGGATGAGGAAGTTCAGCAGGAATTGGTTAATTTGTGCATTGCATTGCTCAAACAATTGGTACGGCGTGAATTAAAATTAGATCCAGGCCAAGTTGTTGCGGTAGTACGTGATTCACTTTCAGCATTACCGCTTAGCTCCAGGAACATTCAAATCAGGCTTAATCCAGAAGACGTAAAACTTGTACAAGAAGCACTTGGCACTCAAACAGAAAGTTCAAGTTGGACAATTGTCGAAGACCCTGTTGTCAGTTGTGGTAGCTGTAAGGTATTAACTGAAACGTCACGCATAGACGCAACAATTGAGTCTCGCATAGCACAGCTTATAACTCAGGTTTTTGGTGGTGATCGTGAAAGCGATAAAAACAGTCGTTAATTCAGTGCGCCTATAAGAGTTATTATATGATTAATGAGCAGAAACTAAAAAGTGGCTGGATAAAAAAGCTATCTAATTTCAAATCAAATATAAAACCTGTCAGTATTATAGTAGAAGGTAAGTTACACCGTATGGTAGGTCTGACTCTGGAAGCGATAGGCTGCGAAGCAGCAATTGGATCTCATTGCAAGGTGTTGATTTCGGACAAAGAATCGATAGAGGCAGAAGTAGTCGGTTTTTCAGGGGAAAAATTATATTTGATGCCAACTGCAAACGTGCAGGGTTTGACCCCAAATGCGAGAGTCATTCCCACGAGTAAAGTATACGGAGCGCCGGTTGGTCCAGCACTATTAGGCCGTATTATAGACGGATCGGGTGATCCGATTGATGGCAAGGGCAAGATTGACTTTGAAAAAACTTATCCTTTAACTGGTCGAGCTATCAATCCTCTACACCGCGAAACAATTAGCAAACCTTTGGACGTGGGAATTCGTGCAATTAATTCTTTACTAACGGTGGGTCAAGGACAGAGAATGGGTCTATTTGCTGGCAGTGGTGTTGGCAAAAGTGTGTTGCTCGGCATGATGACAAAGTTTACTGCTGCTGATGTTATAGTTGTCGGTCTTATTGGCGAACGCGGTCGAGAAGTAAAAGATTTTATAGAAAATATTTTAGGACAGGAAGGTTTGAAAAGAGCGGTAGTAGTGGCTACTCCTGCTGATACACCACCATTGCTTCGTCTTCATGGTGCTATGTTAGCCACGACTATCGCAGAATATTTTCGAGATCAAGGCAAGCAAGTGTTACTGTTAATGGATTCTCTAACCCGTTTCGCGCAAGCTCAAAGAGAAATTGCATTGGCTATTGGTGAGCCACCGGTAACAAAAGGCTATCCTCCGTCAGTCTATGCTCGAATACCTCAACTGGTAGAGCGTGCTGGTCAAGGGGATAAAAATGGTGGTTCAATTACAGCCTTTTATACTATTTTAATTGAAGGTGATGAACAATCTGATCCAATTGCTGATGCCGCTCGTGCTATATTGGATGGGCACGTATTTTTGTCGCGCAAATATGCTGAAGCTGGGCAATATCCCGCTATCGATATAGAGCGTTCGATTAGTCGAGTGATGCAAGATGTTATTGACGATGCTCATTTAGGTGTAGCAAGCCGTTTTCGAAGTATTTTGTCGACATATGAGCAGAACCGAGACTTAATTGCGGTTGGCGCATACCAAAAAGGCTCTGACCCGCGTATCGATGAAGCAATAGATTTTCATCCAAAAATGATGGCTTTTATGCGGCAGAACATGAGCGAACGCTGCCAACACGAGGAAAGTAGACGGCAATTAGAAGAAATGATGAATACATCAACTCAGCTTGATACTCAGGTAAATAATGCCTAAGCGATCAGATAGATTAAATTCACTCGTAAAGTTAGCGCAAGGTGAAGAAAATGATGCTGCAAGAGAAATGGGACTCGCTAACGAGCAATTAAACAAAGTCCAGCTATCCTTAGATGATTTAATTTTATATCAAGCAGAATATGCAAATAAATTTACTCAGTCCATTGGCAAGACATATACCGTACATGAGCTTGGTCAATATCGAGGGTTTTTAAGTCAAATCGATTCTGGCGTTAAACAACAACATCAAATAATTGAAACGGCAAGTTTAGTAGCTGAACAAAAACGGCAGCAGTGGCTCGAAAAACGTAATCGAACTCGAGCTTTAAACAAAGCGATGGAAAAATATAAAGAAGAAGAGCAAGCGTTTGAATTAAACAAGGAGCAAATGTTGCAAGATGAATTCTCGGCGAGATCGAAAAATAGATTTTAGAAATTAGGAATCAATAGAAAGACAATTAGTGGCATAGCTATTGCTCTATACTAGCTATCAGGGAAAGAGGATAACATGGAACAGTTACCCATTTTTAAAGACGGTGCAACTCTTCAGGCGCCAACCACAACGGCGACCAGCGCTAATCCGCTAGGCACTTCGCTAAATGGCAGTAATTCCTCTAATCAAACGCCATTTGCCGATATTGCCAATAAATTGATGGCGGAATCTAATAAGCCCATTCAGGCTAAATTAGGTCTGACAGTCGGGTTTTCAAAAATCCAGTTTGACATTTTAAATCCCAACGCTGATATATTAGTACAAGATTTGCCGCTGGACGGCAATCCTTTGCCGTACGGAAATGATGCGCTTGAATTAATACCAATTATCCCGAGTGAAAATGAGGTAAAACTTACTTCAAAAATCCCATCAGAAGACTTGCAAGCACGTTTACAGCAAATTATGTTAGGGTCTAAGCATGATTTTACAAAAGAAAGTGTTAAGATTGATGCAAATAAAACTCAGCCAATTGATGTAAGTGCTAAATCTTTAACTGTAGATTTAGAATCAGCAGCAATAAACCAAAAACAAAATCTACTGCTACAGCAATCATCTCAAAAATTTGATAAAGCAATGGCGTTTCAGCAGCAAAAGGGAGCTCAGGAAGAAAGCATGTTGGCAATGTCCTTAGGTGACACAATTAAAAAATTAGTTAAAAATAATGCCTCGGCGTTATTAACTGACAGTAGTAAAACGCAAAAATCTTCAGCATCAGCAATAGATCAATTGCAAAATCTAAATAATCTTGGTTCGGTTTCGCGACCAGAAGTTAATCAAAACAATATTAGTAGTAATGTCCCAAAGATCACACAATCTATTAATCATCCGCAGTGGGGCAAGGAACTGGCAAACCGAGTTGTTTTTATAAGTAAGCAAAATATGGGTGAGGCGAAAATCAGAATCAACCCCGCTAATTTAGGCCCGATCGAATTAAGGGTAAGCGTTCAGAACGATCAAGCAAGCATAAGCTTTATATCCAACCATGCGTTAGTTCGGGAAGCAATAGAAAATTCTATGCCTAGACTAAAAGAAATGTTTGAAGCGAATGGCTTTAGTTCGCTTGATGTTAATATTTCGGATAATTCTCATGCTGATAAAGAAGATAAGGAAAGCGAGAAATTAAAGGCCAAACATGAAAATGGCTCTGAGCTAGATTTGGATAATTTGGGTAATGAATTAATAGAAAATATTCAGCAGGCTAGGTCCGCCACTAGTCTAATTGATTTTTTTGCCTGACAATCATCTCGTATTGGCGGATGTATTTCATCAGCTGAAATAGGGTTAAAAGAGTAAGGACTGCCGAGTTATTGTCATATCACTGTTTTTACTTATAAACGACAATAGATAAATACAGAGTATTCTCTTAAGTCTTTCTAATTACTCGCTTTACCGCAAGTTCCTCCTGGCATACCTCTTGCAAAATCACGTTAGATCAATAACTTGCTGCGATAGGTTTGTATATGGCTCAAAATGAAGATGACCTAGATTTAGACATAGAAACTAAACCTAAATCCTCGGGCGGAATGAAAAAAATCATAATTATTAGTGTGATCGCGATAGCACTAATAGGTGGCACTGTGGCCACGACAGTCATGTTAGTAGGTGGTAGTGATCAGGAAGAAGTGGAAGATGAGGAAGACATGTACGCTGATGAGGATGACGAGGAAGATGATGATGAAGACAGAAAGAAAAAGAAAAAGAAAAAAGTAAAGAAAGATAAAAACAAGAAACAGGCTAAAAAAAATCGATCCAAAAGTAAAAAGAAAGTTAAAAAAACACCGCATTATTTGGAATTAGATAAGCCAATAGTCGTTAACCTAGACGGATCAAGTGGGGTAAGATTTTTACAGATATCCGTTGCGTTGATGACCTATGAAGAAGCTAACTTGGAAAAAATAAAAACTCATTTGCCAGTTATTCGACATAATTTAGTTTTACTTTTTAGCAGTCAAAACTTTGCAAATCTACAAACGGTCGCAGGTAAGAAAAATTTACAAAAGAATGCTTTAGCAATGATACGTGATGAACTTAAGAAGCTAATCGGCGAGCCATTGGTTGAAGACTTATACTTCCCGAGTATTGTTGGGCAATAGGTAGGCTTAAATGTCTGTAAATGATCTACTCTCACAAGAAGAAATTGATGCACTGTTGCATGGTGTGGGCAATGGTGATGTAGAAACAGAGGCAGATGAAGATGTATTCGATGGCGAGGCAAGAAATTACGACTTCGCAAGTCAAGATCGTATCGTTCGAGGTCGTCTACCAACACTTGAAATGATCAATGAGCGTTTTGCAAGATACTTTAGAATTAGCTTATTTAATTTGTTACGTCGATCAGCAGAAATTTCAGTTGGTGGCGTTCAAATGTTGAAGTTTGCTGAGTACGTACACAGTTTATTTGTACCAACAAGTCTGAATTTAACAAAGGTATTACCTCTAAGAGGTACTGGATTATTTGTAATTGATCCGAAATTAGTCTTTATTGTGGTTGATAATTTTTTTGGTGGTGAAGGTAAATTCCATACAAAAATAGAAGGTCGTGAATTTACACCGACCGAACTCCGTGTCATTCAAATGATGCTGACGCAGGTATATAAAGATTTAAAGGAAGCGTGGTCGCCAGTAATGAATTTAGATTTCGAATATATTAACTCTGAGGTAAATCCTCAGTTTGCCAATATTGTTAGTCCAACTGAGGTGGTAGTCGTTTCATCTTTTAGAATAGACCTTGATGGCGGTGGCGGCGACTTACATGTAACGATGCCGTACTCAATGATTGAACCTATTCGCGACCAACTGGACGCTGGCGTACAAAGTGATCGGACCGAAGTGGATGAGCGTTGGACAATTTCATTGCGTGAAGAAATGCAACAAGCAATGGTGAATGTTAAGAGTACCCTAGTTGAAACGCAAGTCACTTTACGTGATGTAGTGAAGATGCAGGCGGGTGATATTATACCGGTCGATTTGCCTGAAAGTGTTGCTTTAATAGTTGAAGACATTCCTGCCTTTCGCGGTAAGTTTGGTAATAGTAAAGGCAATAGAGCAATCCAAATTCAAGAAAAAATACGAACTAATTTAGGTTCCAGAAATTCGAAAACGGTAAAAGTAAATGAGTGACGAAGAAGCAGAAACAGGTGCCGAAGCAGGTGAAGACTGGGCATCAGCATTAGACGAACAAGCTGAGAGTGAGTCAAATTCTTTACAAGAAGGCAGCAATTACGAGTCAGCCAGTTTTCAAAATTTAGAAGATGCGTCCATCGATGTGGATGGCATGGATGTCAATTTAGATGTCATTCTTGATGTGCCAGTTTCTTTGTCAATGGAAATTGGTAGAACGCAGATTAGTATTAGAAATTTGTTACAACTAAATCAGGGTTCAGTAGTTGAGTTGGACAGACTCGCTGGTGAGCCTATGGACGTACTCGTCAATGGAACTCTAATTGCGCACGGAGAAGTGGTAGTAGTCAATGAAAAATTTGGTATCCGTTTAACGGATGTAATAAGTCCAGCGGAAAGAGTTAAAAAACTTAAATAATATTAATGGGCGTTTTAAATACATATGAAATTAATAGTACATCGAGTATTTATAATCTTACTAGCCCTAAATTTCTTTTTTGGAACAGCATTCGCTGAAAATACTCCGGTCCTCAAACAAAGTAAAATACCACCCAAAGCGTTAATTAGCGATCCAGTCAGTGGTGGGGAAATAGTGCAAGTTGTGATTGGCTTGTTGCTTGTGCTTGGGTCTATTGTTTTATTAGTCTGGCTAATGAAAAAAATGGGTCGTTTTAATCTAATTAAAAATGACAAACTTCAAATTATCGCCGCCCTTAATTTGGGAGCTCGTGAAAAAGTAATTGTGGTGCAAGTCGGTGATGAGCAGATTTTAATTGGTGCGACACCGACCGCGATAAATAAATTACATGTACTTGAAACACCCCTTGATTTATCTACGCAAAATGAGAATTTTTCAACCACCTTATCTGAAAAAATTAAAAATATAATAATTAAGAAAAAGGAACTTAGGTGAAGCGACTTCTGGTCACAGTTATAACGTTATTATTATTGAGCCCATTGACTAGTGTGTTTGCGGAAACTGGAATTGATGTGATCACCTCAACTCCAAATAAGGATGGTGGGCAAACTTATACGATTACTATAAAAATACTCTTTTTAATGACGGCAATGATGTTTTTACCAGCCGCAGTAATGCTAATGACCTCGTTTGCTAGAATTATTATTGTGCTTTCAATATTGCGTCAAGCATTGGGTACGCCACAAACACCATCGTCACAAATATTAATTGGTTTCGCTTTGTTCCTAACTTTTTTTATAATGTCACCAGTTTTGACCAAGGTTTATGATGATGCGTTAAAGCCTTATTTAGAAGAAAAAATAAGTGCAACTGTCGCGATTGAAAAAGCGAAAAAACCTTTTCGACGATTTATGCTAGCGCAAACTAGAAAAACGGACTTAGAGTTATTTCTAAAGTTAGCGAGAACTGAAATGCCTCAGTCCTTAGACGAAATTTCCTTTACGGTATTAATTCCCTCCTTTATTACGAGCGAATTAAAAACTGCATTTCAGATAGGATTTCTGCTTTTTATACCATTTATCGTAATAGACATAGTCGTTGCAAGTGTGCTTATGTCGATGGGCATGATGATGTTGTCGCCCATGTTAGTTGCTTTACCGTTTAAAATTATGCTGTTTGTACTAATTGATGGTTGGTCATTAATAGTGTCAACACTTGCGAAGAGTTTTTCAATATAGTTTATTTTGATTTTAGGGGGATATATGTCACCAGATACTGTGATATCGATAGGTCAAGAAGCACTTAAAACGATTGCATTAATTTCAGCTCCTTGTTTACTGACGGTGCTTGTGATTGGCGTGTTAGTCGGTATGTTTCAAGCAGCCACTTCAATTAATGAAATGACATTGAGTTTTATACCGAAACTCATTGTTCTTGCATTGGTACTGATGATTGCAGGTTCTTGGATGTTGTCAATTGCGGTAAACTTTGCACTTCGAATATTTGAATTAATTCCTGAATTAGTCTCCTAGTTCAGGTCTCAGAATACGTTGAACTAAGTTGTGAGTATACCATTTGAACAAGTGACAGCCTTAATAGGAAGTTTCCTTTGGCCGCTTGTTAGGATAGCCGCAATGTTAATGGCAGCACCGATATTTGGTGCTAGAAATATAGTATTTGTAGCGCATCGTGTCGGTTTTGCAGTTGCACTAACTATCATAGTTTATCCTTATTTACCTGCCCCTCCTGCAGTGAATCCTCTGTCAATTGATGGTTTATTTATAGTGCTTCATCAGTTTCTGATTGGCATGACGATGGGGCTTATTTTACAGTTTGTTTTCGGCTCCCTTGTTATTGCCGGTCATAATATTTCGATGACGATGGGTTTAGGTTTCGCATCATTTATAGATCCGTCTAGTGGCTTAAGTGTACCAGTAATAAGCAAATTATATTTGGTTATTGGTACGTTGTTATTTTTTTCCTTTGATGGACATTTGCTGGTTATTCAGACTTTGCTCACTAGTTTTGAATCTATGCCTATTGGCACGCAAGGAATAGCAGTCGAAAATTACATGGCTATAGTTTTATGGGGGAGCAAAATGTATATCGGTGCACTATTAATTGCCCTGCCTTGTATGATTACGTTGACTCTCATTAATGTTGGTTTTGGTGTAATGACTCGTGCAGCACCACAAATGAATATATTTGCAGTAGGTTTTCCGACAACATTAAGTACGGGAATAATCATTATAATGACTACGATGCCTAATGTTTTGCCTAGATTTCACTCTTTGTTAATGGAGTCGATTGATTTGATTCAGTCGATTTTGCAAAGGAGTTAACATGGCGGAAGGAAAAAGTAAAGATAGTCAAGAAAAAACCGAAGAACCAACGCCAAAGAAAAAGAAAGACGCCAAAGATAAAGGTCAGGTACCGCGCTCTAAAGAGCTTAATACTACCATTGTCTTGTTAGTTGCTTCAATTTCATTATTTGCAATGGGTGAAACAATAGGCGTCGGTGTGACGGATATAATGAGAAATAATTTGAGTCTTGATCGCGAGTTGATTTTTGGTAGTAACAAAAAATTAATTGCTGCAGTTGGAGCAACACTGTCAGATATGTTTATGCTTCTTTTCCCGTATTTATTAATTTTGCTCGTCGCTGTTTTGTTAACACCAGGACTAATAGGTGGTTGGTCATTTAGTGCGAAAGCGATGGCACCTAAGATGTCCAAACTGAGCTTTTTTAAGGGTATGAAAAGAATGTTTGGTGTTAAGGGCTTAATGGAATTAGTGAAATCGGTTGCCAAAGTTGCACTCATAGGAAGTGTGGCATTTTTTTTTATTTGGACACATTTTTCGGAGCTTATGTCGCTAGGTACCCTCAATCCAGGTAAAGCAGTCGTGACAGCAATTACTCTTTTAGCATGGTTATTCATTTTCTTAAGTGCTGCAACGCTTGTCATTGCAGCGATCGACATACCATTTCAAATTGTTCAGCATTTGAAAGAAATTAAAATGAGCAAACAAGAAGTAAAAGATGAAAGTAAACAGACAGAAGGAAACCCTGAAGTAAAAGGTCGTATTCGTCGTTTACAACAAGAAATGTCGAATAATAGAATGATGGAAGAGATACCTAAGGCAGATGTAGTAGTCACTAATCCGACACATTTTTCCGTTGCACTGAAATATGATGATAAGGGAAGTGGAGCACCTGTTGTAATTGCATTAGGTGTGGATTTAATTGCGTTAAGAATTAGAAAAATTGCAACAGAAAACGAAGTGACAATATTTGAAGCTCCACCACTCGCGCGTGCCCTCTATTACAACTCTGAGTTAAACATGGAAATACCATTTGATTTATATCATGCGGTGGCGCAGGTATTAGCTTATGTTTATCAGCTGAGGACGAATGGTGATGATGTTGAACGGCCAAATAGCATAGAAATACCAGACGAATATCAAAAATATCGCTAACCCGCTTTTCTCACAGCACTTCGTAGCGAGACGGTTCAAGGGTATGCTATGACACGTTTTCACGACCGAGAAGTGCGCAGGCATAGTC
>QIKQ01000274.1 GCA_003233075.1 Gammaproteobacteria bacterium | reverse complement strand
ACCGTTTTTGAGCGCTTGGACCGAGTGAAAACGTGTCATAGTATGCAATTGGGCCGTCGCAGTAGACGGGCTGTGAGAAATGCGGGCTAGCTGTCTTATAAATATGGTAGGCTTTAAAATATGGCTTCCTAATGCTAATTTTTCCTACAAATAATGAGAGAAGTGATATGAACAAGACAACGGATATAGATTATGGTCCATTGAGCGAACTCATAGGCATTTGGTCTGGCGACAAGGGTATCGACATTGCGCCCGAAGCCGATGGCGAAGAAAACAACCCCTATTATGAAACCATTACCTTTGCAGCAATTGGCGATGTTCGCAATGCGGAAACTCAATTATTAGCTGCGCTTCATTACCGTCAGATTGTGCAACGAAAATCAAACGATAAAATTTTCCACGATGAAACAGGCTATTGGATGTGGGATGCTAAAGAAAGCACAATTATGCATTCATTAACTATTCCTCGCGGAGTCAGTCTGCTTGCTGGCGGCACATATGCCGAATCTAATGATATCGACGGGAAAAAAGTATTATTAGTATCCGCTAGCATGGATGATAAAAATTGGAATATTGTGCAATCGCCCTTTATGCAAAATAGTGCAAAAACCAAAAGTTTTACGCATCAAATAACAGTGGGCAAGGGTGAGCTTTCATACAAAGAAACCATGGAAATCGATATTTACGGTAAACAATTTACGCATACAGACAGTAACGACTTGTTACGCCAATAAGAGTGTTTTGCGACGAGGTCTTAAAAACACCAACCTTTTCCCTCATAAAAAAACCCGCGTTAAAAAACGCGGGTTTTTTATCAAAAATAATCTTTGATTTTAATTGAGTCTATTACTACTGCTGACCATCTTGTTATGGTTAATAGCACCATTGGCAACTTGTTTTAATATTTCCACAAGCGAATCAGGCACATCGCCTTCATCTTTAGGGTCGATAGTGATTTTACGATTATCGTAATCGAGAAAATATTCTGTGTCCCGATAAGAAATCACATTGCTTTCTGTATAACGGATAGCATCGGCGGACATCATATGCCCCCAAGTTATAAAAGTATTAAGTTCGCGCCAGACATTAAATTCGACGCCATCAGCAATTATTTTTACTGAGCTAAAATTGTCAAGCTTTGTCATGGTTTCCTCCTGACTAAGCGTAAAATGATTGTTCTTGTTGTTTTTATTGACTGCTTCCCACACCCAAGGGGTCAAGTCTACTTTAGTGTGAAGCTTAAGATCTCAAATATTTTTAAATTACTTCACTTCACACTAAAGCAGACTTGACCCCTTGAGCAATGTGTTCGTCGTTTTTATTCCATTATTATAAGCTTGGTTTCTGCCAGCAAAAATCAAACTTGTCCTGTTTGTGCAATTCTTAACAATATGGAGTCTAAATGCAAGTACTATTCTAAAAAATGTGACTGACGACACCCTCAAAATGTTAAATAATACTATTAATATTAATTGATAAGAACAGAGTCATCAGATTTGAAATTAATTGCGAGCGTTTTAGCAGGCCCTAAATGGGGACTTATTTATTGGGGTATTTTTCTATGCCAAAATAGGCAACCAGCAGTGCGACGAAACTGATGACCATCGCGGTATAAAATAAAATAGACCCTTG
Organism: Gammaproteobacteria bacterium; assembly: GCA_003233075.1. GTDB lineage: Bacteria > Pseudomonadota > Gammaproteobacteria > SZUA-21 > SZUA-21 > SZUA-41. The sequence goes on along the minus strand of QIKQ01000274.1, from coordinate 17,656 downwards.
CGTTTGTGCTCCCCAAGTTTGCCATAAATAACCACTATAAAGACTGCCAATAACCCCGCCTACACCGAAACTCATACTACTATAGAGTGCTTGGCCTCGGCCTTGATGAGGTCCTACAAAATATTGATGAATTAATTCGATGCAAACAACATGCATAATGCCAAAACTAGCCGCATGTAAAAGTTGGCTGCCCAACATAATAGAAAATTCTGTTGGATAAGTTGCAGTAATCAACCAGCGAAGAGTAGTTAAACTCAAAGCAATTATAATTAATTTTCTATAACTAAAACGAGTATACAATCGCCTCATGACCAAGAAAATGAGTATTTCCGCAAGCACGCCAAGTGAAATAAGGAAACCTATTTCAGCATGACTAAAACCGTATAGTTTCAAATAGCGTACATAATATATATAATAAGGCATGTGGCTGGCTTGCAGCAAACAAACAACGACGAATAAATATAAAACTTGAGGACGTTTTATGGTTTGAAAAATAGGCCCACTGTCAATGCGCAGATGGCTACTCTTCGCTTCAGGTACCAATAAGCTATTAGTAAAAATAAGAAAAAATAGAAAAGCCAATATCCAGGGCAAATAGGAGTAGCTAAGCTGTAGATCAAAAGCAAAACCTAGCGCTAATACAACAATAATAAAACCAATAGAGCCCCAGATTCGAATATGATTATATCGACTGGTATTTTCACCTAGGTGGTTAAGGGTAGTAACCTCAAATTGAGGCAAGGACGCATTCCAAAAGAAACTAAATGCAGTCATGACGATTGCCAGCCACCAATAACTATCACCTAATAAAACACCTAAAAAAAACAGGGCGCAAAGCAAGGAGCCTAATCTCACTATTTGCATGCGCTTACCAGTGCGATCAGCAATATAGCCCCACAAATTTGGCGCTATGATTCTTGTTGCCATAATGATAGCCATCAGCTCGCCAATTTCAGCATCGTTAAAACCCAAAGAATTAAGATAAGGGTTCCAATAAAATACCAGGGCCCCGAGCGAGGCAAAATAAAAAAAGTAAAAACTTGATAAGCGCCAGTAAGGCATTTAAGATTTTCTTATTATTAAGTTGTTCATTAGTATTATGCGAGGCTTAAGGTGCAAGTAGAAACCTAATTAATTTTTATCTGAAGTGGGATCCAAAGCAGGATCCAAAGCGGGAATAATAGGCGTCTGGGATTTAACATCCCTATTTTGAGCACGATCTCGAAGCACATGATCCATTAAACAAATTGCCAACATTGCTTCAGCTATTGGTGTACCACGAATACCGACACAGGGATCATGCCGACCTGTGGTCACAACTTCAATAGGATTACCGTCAATATCAATACTGCGACCCGGTTTTAATATGCTCGACGTTGGCTTTAATGCGATTGATACTGAAATATCTTGGCCTGATGAAATGCCACCAAGCACTCCCCCTGCACTATTGCTCAAAAATCCTTGCGCTGTCATTTCATCGCGATGTTCGCTACCAAGCTGCTCAACAGACTTAAAACCATCGCCAATTTCGACTGCTTTAACTGCATTAATGCACATCATTGCATGGGCTATGTCAGCATCAAGTCGATCAAAAATTGGTTCGCCCAAACCTGGCGGCATTCCTGCAGCAACAACCTGGACGCGTGCACCAATTGAATCGCCCTGCTTACGTATGGCCGTTATATATTTTTCTAATTCACTTACTTTATCTGCATCTGGAAAGAAAAAAGCATTCTTCTCTACTTCATCCCAATCAAACTTTTCCGCCCTAATTGATCCTATTTGGGTAACACAGGCCTTTATTTTAATGCCAACTTGTTGTAATAAATATTTCTTGGCTATGCCCCCAGCTGCGACTCGAAGTGCCGTTTCACGTGCTGAAGAACGACCACCACCCCGATAGTCACGAAAGCCAAACTTTTGCTGGTAAGTATAATCTGCATGCCCTGGGCGAAATTGAGTCTTAATTTTATCGTAATCGCGAGAACGCTGATCAGTATTATGAATTATCAAGGCTATTGGCGTACCAGTCGTTTTGCCTTCAAATATTCCTGACAAAATTTCAATTTTATCGTCTTCGCGCCTCTGTGTTGTAAACTTAGACTGCCCAGGCTTACGTCGATTTAAATCCTTTTGCAAATCTTCTTCGCACAAAGACATTCCTGGCGGGCAGCCATCAACAATACCAACTAAGGCCGGACCATGACTTTCACCACCGGTTGTTACTGTAAAGAGTTTTCCAATTGTATTTCCAGACATTTTTATATTGTACCGCTTAGCGCTAAGTTTTGCGAGGTCGAGGTGCAATGTGCTTGAAGCAGCTTAAGACAAGGCATGTTTGGTCTCTACGAATGTTTGCCTAGTCCTAAACTTTTTCTCAACCCTGCCGATAGCTCAAACTATGAGTGGCATAAAAATAGCAGGCCACCGTCTTTAAGAAACCAAATCATACATGGAATTCGTTCAACAAATACATTATTTAAGAGGTATCAACTGTGAGCCAATCATTTACGCATTATGGTCATCGAATCGGCAGTCACTTAGGTAGAGCCATTTATGATGAAATAGAAGACGCTGACTCTAATATTAAATTAGTTTTTGTGCGGATTGCGACTGGTGATGCGGACGGCTACCCCTTAGATCAACTTAAATCAAACGAAGTCCTTTTTTACCCTGGTATTATCTATAAAAAATCGGCCTAAGAAACCTCTGACAATTCAGGGACGAATTGTTCATAGCTTCCCCAAAAGTATAGATTAGGTCTTTGCAAAATATTATTCTGATGTTAAAGAATCGTAAGTATAACCTCGCGCATGTTTCCTGCCATTTAGCACCATTCTCGAATTTTTTAAGTGTAAAGCGGATTCTACCGCATCGTAATCAAACGAATTTGTTCCAAACCAATTATTAATTAACACTGGAATTTTGTGTCTATTTTTTTCAACCAATAAGTATTCATTGAAAATCCAAAACTTACCAGATTGATATGGCGGCGGTGACGGCGTCGAACTAAGTTTATACCCTCGATAAATGACTGTTTGTTTGAATTTTTCATCCGCAGAAAAATTAACAATGTGTTTTGGAATCAAATATCCGCCTGCTGCAAATAACAAGTAGATTATAAATACGATACACAGGCGTACACCCCACACCCCTGACAGATGCATTATCTGACCAATCTTATTCGCTTCCATTTTTTGCATTGGCTTAACCATAACGTACGCAATGGGCAAACTTAGCAAAACTCCCACCCAGGCCCAAAATGTCATATGCGAGGTTTTATAATCTTCATTGACGAATACATTCACTGGCTGGAATAATATAACTAATACGAAAAAGCTTGAGATCAGCAGTAATGTAATCAGATTGATTTTGACAAAAGTTGCATTGTCCGCTTCCTTAGCTGAGGCCAAGAATTTCGCTTTTAGCGACTTTATATCTGTTATGTTTAAAAATTTCAATTCAGTTCCCACTTAAAATCAATAGCGACTTATGCCACAGCATAGATAATTTGCGCGCCTATATTACCTGAATCATTCCTAATTGTGTATATTATTGGGAATATTGTGCAATTCACGCAAAAAACAGCCAAAACGCAAAATTCGATAAGATTAAGATAAAATAAGCTCTAAATTAAACAGTCGAATCATGTAAATGTTTATAGATAGTGAAATATTTACAATCTAATTACACAACGTAAGTCCCTGCCTATTTTGTGTAATCTCATAAATCGTTGATTTAGATTGATTTTAACTAAAGTGAGGATTTTACTATCGCAGAAGCCTAAACTAGTATTCAGCTTTTAATGCGAATATAATAAATGCCTTCTCATACAATAGCTTAAAGATTTGTATTGAGACTAAAATAATCACAAGGATTGAAAATTAAACGTTAGGGACCCCCTGATTTAGTCATCAGGCAGAATATTACATCGCATTACAATGTGAAAAAATACAACAGTTAGGTGTTACAAGACCAGAGCATTAGCATTGGAAAGACACAAAAAACTTTTTTAATTAAAAAAACAAGTGTATTGCCAACATATTGTTCCTGAATAGTTGAATTGGAAGATAAGTAAGAGGCAGCTTTGCTTAATTAAAAAGCTAAATCATTAAATACCTCGAAGCTAACACTTGCCTACAATTTATTCAGCGCCAAACATTATATTTCTTTTATTGTTGAATGCACAAGCAACAGGAAATTATTCGTGAAAACAGTAAATCAACATTCAAAAGGCTTTACGCTACTCGAACTTATGATCGTGATACTTATAATAGGTATACTTGCCGCCTACGTAGGGCCGAAACTCGCAGGTCAATCTGAGCGTGCCAGCGTGACGTCAACAAAAGCGCAAATAAAAGTACTCGCTAATGCATTAACCTTATATCAAGCAGAAAATGGTAGTTACCCCAGCTCTGAACAAGGCTTAAAAGCACTCGTCTCTAAACCAGAATCCGAACCAGTTCCAAGAAATTGGCGAAGATATTTAAGCCGGCGCTCACTGCCTAAAGATGCCTGGGGCCGAGAGTATCAATACCGAAATCCAGGCGAAAAAGAAGATGTCGATATTTATTCTATGGGCAAAAACAAAGACTCAGAAAAAGATGATATTTACGAATACGAATCTGAATCGAAAGATGACGATGACGACAAGGGCTAGTTAGAATTAAGCATCATGACCTATACCTATTATCCAGCTGTTAGAATTAATAGGTCTAGGTTTAAGCCGCAAATAATGGCAGGCTTTACTCTACTTGAACTACTGGTCGTACTAACAATACTAGGTGTCGTCACACTGATTAGTGTACCCATGTTTTCGCCTCCCTCCGAAAAACAAAAAATATTGAAGGAAACCAAACAACTTGCGCAACTAATTCGGCTCGCTTCCGATGATGCCAATCTAAATTCGAATCACATCGGCGTTCAAGTCAAACGACAATCCTATACCTTTCTTATCAAAGTCGGAGAGCAATGGAAACCGATAAGAGATAAGATTTTTAGAAAACGCAAACTTGATAGAGATTTCGAATTAGAATTTATTAATAAACCGAGATTTGCACAGAATATTGACGAAGATACAGGTGGTGATTTTCAACTTTCTGATGACAATGAAAGCTACACGCCGAATATTATTATCACTCGAAGCGGCGAAATATCACCTTTTAGTTTACGTATTATCGGCAAGGAAAAAATTGGTTTTTACGAACTAATTGGTCAATTTTCAGGTCATCTTCGTATTAAAAAAATTACTGAAGAATAAACTATTTGCATTATTGGAACGCGGCATGAATGAAAAAATTAGAATCAGATCACATAAGGGATTCACCCTACTCGAAGTCATCGTTGCCTTAGCAATTGTTTCGGTCGCACTAGGCACCTTGTTGTCGGCCGCCAACAACTCCGTCAGACTCTCGAGTAAAATACAACTTAGAATCATCGCCCAATGGGTCGCAGAAAACAAAGCCAGCGAACTACGGCTCAACAAGAACCGGTTATCTAGTGGCGTACAAAGCAATGAAATTACAATGCTTAATCGCAAATGGCTAATAAAAACTGTTATAAGCTCTACGCCCGATAAGCAAGTGAAACAAATCAATGTCAATGTATTTCTCGCTAATAAACCTAAACTCTCCATTAGCAGTTTAATTTCTTATGTTGCGAATTAAAAACAGGCAAAATACATTAACGCAATTTAAAACTGCGTCTGGCTTTACTTTGCTTGAAGTCATGGTGGCTTTAGCAATGTTTGCTGTTATTTCTGTTGCGGCCTTTACCAGTTTAACTCAAGTCCAAAAAGCGCATGACTTTAGCAATGAGAAAATGGACAATATGACTCAATTGCAATTGGCTATACGAAAACTAGAACAAGATTTATCGCAAATCACCTTAAGACCAATACGTAATGAGAGCGACGAAACAATTCCAGCATTAAAAACATTTAGCCAAGATAATTTTTATCTTGAGTTTACTCGATCGGGCACTGATGAAAGCATCAGCCTTAACAAAACCAAATTATTGCGCGTTGCTTACTATATAAAAGACAAAAAGCTTTATCGAAAAATATGGTACCAACTAGATCGATCCAGTGACGAAAAGGCCGAAGCCTATGTCATACTGAATAAAATTAATTCGGCAAAAATTGAATATTTTGATGACAAAAACCAGTCTAAGACAGCTTGGTCAAGCGAAACCGGCGGCGGCCAAACATTACCGATGGCGATTAAAATTAGCTTTGATTTGGAAGGCTTAGGAAAATTAGAACGTCTGTTTGAAATGAGAGGCGTTAACTAGTGTTCCACAAATCTTCAAATTCTGGCGTTGCACTCATCACCGTTATTTTTATCGTCGCACTCGTTAGCAGCCTCGCGACTGCCATGCTTACTCGATTAGCCAAAGATATAAGACGTTCTGAATACAATCGACATCAGGGGCAACTCGTACATTTTATGTATGGCGTAGAGAGCTGGGCGATTGGACGTCTTAAAAAAGATAAACAAAATGATGCCCGTCAAGGTGCAATTGATCACAATAAAGAAGTTTGGAAAGATAAAATCACACTCGCCCTAGTAGACAATAAAGCAAATATAGAAGCCAATTTGGACGATTTGCAAGGTAAGTATAACTTAAACAATCTTGCTGATAAGACCGCAAGCGCAACAAATAAAAAAAGTTTATTTAATTCTCATGTGAAGTATTTCAATCGCTTATTAGTCACATTAGAAATAGATACTCGAATAGCCGATTCCATAATTGACTGGCTAGACCAAGATAATCAAGTTCGATTTCCTCACGGCGCGGAAGACAGCGAATATCTTTCGAAAACACCACCCTACCGAGCAGCCAATCGCAAATTAGTTAGTTTTAGTGAACTAAACCTTATCAAGGGCGTCACACCTAAAATAATTGAACAATTGAGGGAACATGTTTCCATCCTGCCAAAATCAACGAAAATTAATGTCAACACGGCCTCGAAGGAAGTTCTCATAGCGCTAAGTCCGCTATTGAATTCTGGCTCAGTTGAAAATATTATAGAGCAAAGGAAAACAACACCGTTTAAAACCACAAAGGAATTCGTGGATTTAGTGAAAAAATTAACTAAAAAAACAAAGCTGGAACCAGCGAATTTGCAGCAGTTATTAAGCGTCAACAGCGAATATTTTATATGCGAATCGAAAATCATTATGAAAAAAGCAAAAATGAGCTTCAAAAGTCTAATCAATCGCGATAAAAATTCGATTATAATAATAGGACGTCAACGAGGAATTTTTTAATGCGCGAATCTATTTTAATTAAGATGTCTGACCCCCTTGCAAAAAAAGTGGAATGGGTCGTGCGCACAAAAACTCGTATTAAGAAACCAAAAATAGGTAGCTTAAAAGACGCCGCCAAAGCTTGTGGCAAGCGTCGTATCGTTCTCATTATCCCTGGCAATGAAGTCCTGCTTACCAGCGCTGAAGTGCCAACTCGAAATCGCCAACGACTACTCAAAGCTCTGCCTTACACTTTAGAAGAATATTTAATCAATGATGTTGAATCACAACATTTTGCAATTAAGCCAAGCAAGACGGGTAATCGGCACCCCGTGGCGGTCATTAGTAAAGAGGTACTCGACGGCTGGCTTAAATTTTTACACGATAGCTGTGGTATAAAACCCGAGCTTGTTATTCCGGATACTCTTTTAGTGCCCAGAAAAAAGGGCTGGAACATCGTCATCACTAAAAACCAATGTTATGTACGCACTGGGCCTTTTTCTGGTTTTAATTGCAGCCCGTCGGAAATGCTTAATTATTTCGAAATCGCTTTAAATCATAGTAGTGATGACAAGCCAACAACCTTAAATTGCTGGACTAATCCTAAAAATATTACTAATGAAATTATCGAGTTTTTTGTTAAACACAAAATCAAACTTAAATTTGAAAAACCTGATAAGACGCTCATTTTATTACAGGCCAAGTATTTTAACGATAATTCCGTTATTAATTTGCTACAAGGTAGCTATGGTAGCAAGAGAACAAATAATGAGTATCTACAAAAATGGATGCCGGTTGCTGCCTCCTTTTTAGTCTGGTTGGCTATCACCTTTACTTCCAATGTTGCCCATTACTTCGAAATGAAAAACGAAGTGAGCAACTTGGAAAAAGAAGCTCTGATGATTTACAAAACAACTTTCCCTGATGCCCGCAAGTTTACTCGGCTGCGTAAAAATATGTCGAAACAATTTCGGAAATTACAGAAAAAACAAGGCATCGCCCAGCATAGTTTTATGGAATTATTGGGAGCAACAGGCGATGCAACAAAAAACATTAAGTCTCTTGAGCTAACTAAATTAAAATTTGAAAACAGTGAGTTGTCAATATATTTTGTTATTGACGATACAAGTAAGATTGATCAAATCGAGCAATCCTTACGTAGAGCTGGGTTAAAAGTTGATCGAGGCCCATCCAACCGAAGTGAGAATGGTTACTCGAGTAATTTGACTATTTCAGGGAGCCGATCATGAATGCGATTAAAGAATGGTTTGATGGACGTGAAGCACGCGAGCAGTATTTGATATTAGTTTGCACGGCAGTCATTGTACTTTTTTTAATAAATAGCATAATTTGGCAACCGATCTCTAGCCAGTTCTCAGAAACAGAAACCAGACTCAACGAACTTAGAAATGACGTTGCCTGGATGCGAAAAACTAGCCCGCAAATACTTGCTTTGCGGCCTGCTAATGCGAAACCTAGACCGAATGCTAATGGCCAATCTTTGCAGACTCTCATTAACCTCAGTGCCAGCTCAGCCAAGCTCAGCGATGTTATAAAATACACTATTCCTAAAGGCGACAGTAAATTTCAAATCAGACTTGAAGATGCTAAATTTAATCACATAGTTAATTGGATTGACGCGATCAGAATGCAATACGCGATTAGTGTATACTACATTGATATTCACAAAACCAATAATCAAGGGCAAGTTAACTCCAACATTACCTTGAACAGGCTGCCATAATGACTAAACGTTTTATATTTATTTTATTTTTAGTCTGTGGCTATTTATTTTTCTTAGTTTTGACCTTTCCGGCAATTCACGCCTATCGGTTTTTTCACGACTACGCACGTGAAATCAATCCTTCCAGTGTCGAAGGCACTGTCTGGAATATGCAGTCTGATAATTTAAGAATTGGCAACTGGTTATTTCATACCACTAGGGGCTCGCTTAATCTGCTGCCCTTGCTTGCTGGCAATATTTCCATCGATGTAAATCTAAAAGGCCGTGGCTCAAGAACATCTACGACTATTAAATTTATATCCGACAAAGAAATCCAGTTTACGGATTTAAAAGCAAAATTCCCAGCTCATAAACTTGCTTTGTGGTTACGAAAACCAAATTCATTTGGTGGAAATCTCAATTTTAAAATGAATCAGCTGAGCTTAATAAAACCTAAGGGCAGCTTTGCTAAGGTCAAAGGTAAAGTTGTCTGGAAAAAAGCATCTATTGGAGCTGGGATAACCATTAAGCTTGGTAAAGTTGTCTTTGACGTAAAAAGTCAAGGTAAAACAATTAAAGCCAAAATACATAACAGCAAATCTAAATTCAGCATTAGTGGTCAGCTTGAACTGAAACAGTCTGGCCAATACTCACTATTTGCTAAAATTGGTGCGAAATCTAAGTCTGACTTAAAAACAAAACTACTCATTAAACAATTAGGCAAAACTGACAGTAAGGGTCGCTATCATTTTCGTTTAAAAGGTCGAATATAGAATAATGATAAACTCAAACGAAAATACTCAATCAAATAAGCCTAGCTTCAACGAACGCTTTCAATCCATAACTCGCTTACTGGAATCGCCAAAATGGGTTAAATCCTATCAGCGACTTCCTCGGTATTTTAATTGGTTATTTATTATCTTAATTCTTTATGGCCTGGCAGATTTAACTTGGCGATTAATCCCTAAGCCAACGCTGACCGAATATAAGCCCGTCAATCAAAATGTTAAAGTGAGCGCTAAACAAAATTTACAGCTTTACAGTGCAAGCCAAATCAACAAGTGGGCTTTATTTGGTAAACCAATAAGCAAATCGAGCACACCTATCGTCAAAAAAGTAATTGAAATCGAAGAAGCTCAACTTAATTTGACCTTAAAAGGTATCACCCATTCTGTTCACAAACACGAGTCCTTTGCCATTATTGTTGGTACCCGAGGCAAACAAAAAAATTATAAAATTGGCGACGTAGTGCCCAATATACCTGGTAACCCAAAAATTGAACAAATACTAAAAGATGCTGTTATATTATTGCACAACAACGCTCGGGTTAAACTGATGTTAAAAAAATCAAAATTAGCAAAGCCTAAACGAAAAAACTTAGGATCCGTCACAAAAGATCCGGCTATTCGTATAAATAAGTAGCCTTTTCTTGCTATAGACATCTATTTAATCTCATCCAAAATTGTAAGTAAATCGTATAATTGATTGTGATTACATAGATTAAGCGCATCAAAACTGATATAAATGAGTACGTAGAAACTAACGGATTTTAGATTCCAACAAAACAAAGATAAGTATATGAATTATATAGAAAAAAAAATAGTACGCCGAATCGCCATTTTGTTACTGGTAGTCAATTTCTCATTGTCTGCTCAACCAATCACTTTTAATTTTGAAGGGGTTGATATCAATACTTTTATCAGCCAAGTTTCCGAATTAACCGGTAAGAATTTTGTTGTTGACCCGCGAGTACGAGGCAAAATCACAGTCATTTCTGCGAAGCCTTTATCAGGGCCTGAAATTTACCAGGTCTTTTTATCCGTCCTTGAAGTGCACGGCTTTTCCGCCGTCCCCTCAGGAGCGCTTATTAAGATTGTCCCAAACAGCAAGGCAAAACAAGACACCATACCGACTGGCGTTCAATCTAGCGGCAACCAAATGGTGACCCAGGTCATTCAAGTTAAAAATGTGAATGCCGGTCAATTAACTCGAATCCTACGCCCTCTCATGCCGCAACACGCGCATTTAGCCGCTTACAACGCAACCAACACGCTGGTGATTACTGACCGAGCAAATAATGTTAAACGGCTAATGAAAATTATTAATCGTATCGATCGCGTGAGCGATGCTGAAGTCGATATTGTCACTCTACAACATGCCTCTTCGGCTGAAGTTGTTCGTATTCTTAATTCATTGCAACGCTTCTCTTCTAAAGGTAAAAGCGCTCGCAACAAAGTAAGACTTGCCGCTGATCAACGGACTAATAGTGTTTTACTCAGTGGCGAAAAAAGTGCACGCATTCGCATGCGCGCCATTATCACTCATATGGACACCCCACTTCATTCTGGCGGTAATACCCATGTCGTTTATTTGCGATACGTGAATGCGAAAAAAATGGCAAAAATTCTTGGCGGCGTCAGTAAATCAATCGATAAGAATAAAAAGAAAGGTCGTTTAAAACGGCAAAAATCATCCATTGATATTCAAGCGGATGAATCAAATAATGCCTTAGTGATTACCGCGCCACCCGATATTTTTCGCTCTCTACAAAATGTCATTAAAAAATTAGATATTCGTCGCGCCCAAGTCTTGGTCGAAGCTGTGATTGCGGATATGTCTGCCGACAAGGCCAGAGAATTTGGCATCCAATGGATAGTGGGTGGCCGGGCCGGTGGTAACAATGGCACACGTGGCGCAGTCTCAACTTCTAATTTTAGCGGTGCCAGTAATGGCGGCATTATTAATCTCGCCCAAGCCGCAGCGAGTGGTAATATTCCCAGCGTAGGCGATGGCTTTAATTTATTACTGGGTCGTTTTGGTGCAAATACGCCAAATTTTGGCGCCCTCATTAGCGCCTTGAAAAGTGATACAGGGGCTAATGTCCTTTCGACACCGAGCATACTGACACTGGACAACAAAAAAGCCGAAATTAAAGTCGGTCAAAATGTGCCTTTTGTGACCGGACAATTTTCAAATACCGGCGGTACTAATGGCTCGGTTAATCCTTTCCAAACTATTCAACGCCAAGATGTCGGCATTAAACTAGTTGTCAAACCTCAAATCAACGAAGGCAATACCATCATGCTGGAAATTGATCAGGAAGTATCAAGTATAAGTCCAAGTACCACGGCATCTGATATTGTTACTAACAAGCGTACGATTAAAACAACAGTGATGGTTGAAAACGGTCAAATGGTAGTTCTCGGCGGTTTAATTGATGAGCGCCTAAGTCAAATTAAACAAAGAGTTCCAATCCTAGGTAGTATCCCCCTGCTTGGCAAATTATTTCGTTATAACAAAGTATCAAAAGAAAAACGTAACTTAATGGTCTTTTTACGTCCGACAATTGTCAAAGATGCTGCCACGCAAAGAGCGATTACGCATGGCAAATACAATTTTATGCGTCAGCAACAAATTAATTTTCGCAAACAGGGTATCCCCTTGTTACCTAATAACGAATCGCCCGTTTTAGATAAATACCAAGGCCTGAAACTTCCTAAAAACGTGATTGATAAGTTGAATGCATTAGAAACCGTAAACCCTGGTGCTAAATTTAAAAGCAGCACTAGCAAACGCAACACTCAAAAAGCGGTTCCCAGTAATTCCGAAGACAGTAATTACTACGAAGGTGACCCAACGGAAGAAGCAAGCAAAATTGATCTAAACTCTGTAAGCAAGGCACGTAAACCCGCGAAGCCATCATCAAGCAAAAATACCTATTTTGATTCAGACCCTTTTCCTGAAGAAGAATAAGCATTTTAAAATACAAATGAATTCAAATGACGCGGAAGCAAGTAACATCACCATTAGTACGAGCAGTAGTTCGCAATTACCCTATAACTACGCTCGTCGCCATGGCGTACTCATAAAACACCAAGCAAGCAGTCACACCGAAATCATTCATAAACAATCGATTAACCCCATCATTCTTTCTGAATTACGTCGTTACACTCGGAAACCTCTAAAGCTTGAATCTGTCAACAAAGAACAATTCGAAAAAATTCTAAATGAAACTTTTGAAGGCGGCTCCAACCAAGCTGTGCAAGTCATGGAAGATCTAGGTGACGACCTGGACCTTAATCTTGTGGCAAAAGAATTATCCGAACCCGAAGACTTGCTTGACAGCCAAGATGATGCGCCAATCATAAGACTTATTAACGCCCTGTTTACCGAAGCGATCAAAGACAATGCATCCGACATTCATATTGAACCCTATGAATATCGACTTGTGGTTCGTTTTCGCATCGACGGTGTCTTACAAGAAATATTACAACCACCTTATCAACTGGCACCTTTGCTGGCGTCTCGAATTAAAGTTATGGCGCATTTAGATATTGCTGAAAAACGCATCCCTCAAGATGGCCGAATTTCGCTGAAAATAGCCGGACGCCCAATTGATATTCGTGTCTCTACCCTACCCGCTCAGCATGGTGAACGCGTCGTACTACGATTATTAGATAACCAAGCAGGCAGACTTAATTTGTCACAACTTGGCATGGCACAAAACTATGTAGACCAAGTAGACAAACTAATTCATAAACCACATGGTATTATATTGGTCACAGGTCCAACAGGCTCAGGTAAAACAACCACCTTATACGCAGCTCTTTCCCGCTTAAATGATAAGAGTCGTAATATTGTTACTATCGAAGACCCAATTGAATACTATTTGGATGGCATAGGCCAAACCCAAGTCAATACCAAAATTGATATGAATTTTGCACGAGGCCTAAGAGCCATCTTGCGCCAAGATCCAGACGTGGTTATGATCGGTGAAATTCGAGATATTGAAACAGCCCAAATTGCAGTCCAAGCGAGTTTAACTGGCCACTTAGTCTTATCCACCTTACACACCAATAACGCCGTCAGCACAATCACTCGACTGCGAGATATGGGCATTGAACCCTTTTTACTCTCATCCAGTTTATTGGGAGTTTTGGCTCAACGCTTAGTTCGACTATTATGTTCTCATTGTAAAATCGAATACACTGCATCTGAATCTGATTGTAAGATACTGGGTGCTTCTCAAGATCAAGCACCTAAAATATTTAAACCCAATGGTTGTGACCATTGCCGCCAACTTGGATATCATGGTCGCACGGGATTATACGAATTTATTACTGTCGATGACACTATGCGTACTATGATTCACGACGAAATAGACGAACTCACCATGGCTCGTCATGCACGCTCCGTTTCAATGAATCTTCGTGATGATGGTATTCGCTGTGTACTAGCGGGCGATACCACCATAGAAGAATTAGTTCGCATCACCTTAGATTAATACTATAAATTATGAGCGCATTTGAATACATAGTCTTAGACAACCGTGGCAAAGAAAAACGCGGCATACTTGAAGGCGATACAGCAAAACAAATTAGGCAAACACTTCGTGATCAGGGTTTAACGCCACTGACCGTCAATCCAATCATACAATCTGAAAAAAATGCGAAAGCAACTCACTTTCGCACTAAGCGTGGTATCAGCTCACTCGACTTAGCTTTGATTACACGACAAATGGCTGCACTTTTAAAATCAGGTTTACCCGTAGAAGAAGTCCTAAATTCCGTCGCTAAGCAAACAGATAAGCATCGTATCAAAAGAATCTTACTTGCCGTGCGTGCTAAAGTTCGCGAGGGTCACAGCTTCGCCTCTGGCTTAGAAAGTTTCCCAAACGTTTTTCCGCATATGTACCAAAAAACGATTGAAGCAGGTGAAGAGTCAGGGCATTTGGATGAAATTCTAGATAGATTAGCCGACTATACTGAAAACAGACACAAAATTAGACAAAAAACGACCTTAGCATTATTTTATCCAGGACTTTTAACTTTTGTCGCTCTCGGCATTGTCGGCGCCTTGCTCGCGTTTGTAGTGCCAGATATAGTTAAGGTGTTTGATTCCGTCGAACGCGAATTGCCGCTGCTAACACGTGGCCTGATTGCCACTAGCGATTTCGTCAGAGACTATTGGATCGCGATTGTTATCGGTATTTTCGCCACAGTTGTTTTTCTGAAAATGTTACTCGAACAGCCTTTAGCTAAGTTTGCCTGGCACCGCACTCTACTCAATATGCCACTCATTGGTAAATTAGTTCGTAATACCAATTCAGCTCGATTTTCACGAACCTTAGGCATCCTCAGCTCAAGCAATGTACCCATCTTAGAAGCATTAAAAATTTCTGGTGGTGTTTTGAGCAATATGCCCATGCGAAAAGCAGTACAAAAAGCCACGATAAAGGTTCGAGAAGGCAGCAGTCTCAACCAGGCCTTAGAGCCAACCGGTTATTTTCCACCGATGACGATGAGCTTAATCGCCAGTGGCGAAGCCAGTGGTAATTTAGATGAAATGTTGCAACGTTCAGCCGATATCCAAGAAAGAGAAGTCGATTCCTTTATAACTACCCTAGTAGGTCTATTCGAACCTATCCTTATTTTACTTATGGGCTCTCTAGTCATGATTATTGTACTTGGTTTAATGATTCCAATTATGGATATGAATACCTTTTTCCAGTAGTCTGTGTCGCTAGGGAGGCTCTGAACAATTTATCCCTAAATTAATCAGAGCTTACTTTGATTAAAGTTTTTATTTATGATGCAAAAAGTATTTAAAGTGGGTTTATCAAATGAGCGAAAAAGACAACGGTAAAAAAAAGTACGCTGACAATGTCGTTCAATTTCAACTTAAAAAAATGAAACGAAACGCGGATCATCCAAATCGTAATGCAATGACTTCAAAATTTAAACTCATTTTAATTTTAGCCTTCGTCGCTTTTTTAATCTATGTACTCACCCTATCCAAACCCGTCGGTAATTTAAGTCCAATACAAATAAGCAAACATTCATTTACGAAAACCACTGATGGTTATTTAGAAATTCGAATCGAACCTAACATAAGCAAATTATATGTAGTTCCAGGACTCATTAATGGCGTAAAAGCCAACTTTATTATTGATACAGGTGCCAGTGCGCTTTCCGTTCCCGACCCCATTGCAATCAGCGCTAACTTGCGTCGAGGCGCTGCAGGTAAAGCTGGCACCGCTGGGGGCGCCACCACTGTTTACTCCACTGTGATAAAAAATATTACTATCAATCAACTTCAGGTTAAAAAAGTATTTGGTCATATTAGCCCATCAATGAAGTTAAATGGCATCCTTCTCGGCCCTTCAGTTTTACCTAAGGCTGAATTTAGTATAAAAAATAAAATAATGACCATACGTAGCAAAATCGGCGGCTGACTTCAAAATAAGCGGGCTAATCTTAGTCAATCGTAGCCACCAATACAAACTCAATTGTCTTATTGAGAATGTATGGCTGCCTTCGAAAAGCTTACACCTTTATCAATGTCCAAATAGGCGGTGTAATACTCGGTTGTGGTGACGAACTCTGTGGTGACGTACTCTTTGATACCTTGCTCTGTGGTGACGCACTCTTTGATGCCTTGCTCTGTGATGACGTACACGATGGCCACGATAAGCATGACTATACGAATGACCATTCCAGCCGTGATGACCCGAATGTGCATCAGAGGCTGACGCAGTGCCTGCCACACCGAATCCCAGCGTTATTACGCTAGCCATCAGGATTGCTTTAATAGTTTTCTTCATAATTTATCTCCAAAAATAAGTTTTGAATTACGAGTCCATTATGCACTCTTAGCGTGAACAACAACTGAACTGAACTTAAACCTCAGCTGAATAGAAATTAAAATTTTTTACTAACAAACGCAAAAGTCCTTTCCGTCGCACACAGAATAATAAATATAAGGAAACACACAAATTGTAAATTTAATATATAATCTCTGTAAACTACTTATCGAACTAAGTTAAACGACTAACATCGCTGTAAAAAATAGGAGTTTTTCATGGCTAAAATGGATACGGATAAGCTAGACAAATTGTTAGCCGAAGCACGACGCGCCGGTGAAAGCCGAGACAAGGGATACCGTGAACGATCACTTAAAATGTATCCACATATTTGCGGCCGTTGCGCCCGCGAATTTAACCGTCAAAATCTACAAGAATTAACGGTACATCATCGTGATCATGATCACAGCAACAATCCAGAAGACGGCAGTAATTGGGAACTCTTATGCGTTTACTGCCACGATAATGAACATCAGCGTCAGTTAGAAGCCGATCAAGGTTATACTGCATCGGATGATGGTAAGAACGACGCTGCGACCTACAATCCCTTTGCAGATCTGAAATCAATGTTAGATAAAAAAGACGACTGAACTTCGTAGCCCTAGTAAAGAACCACAAAGACTATTTATTCACTTCGTTTCAACAAACTTACGCTCCAGTTTTTTAGTCTTTTTATTATACCAATTAGTCTTAAGGGACCTCTAAAAATGGTCTACGCTAATAAGCCTAATATACTATTTCTATCAAATAACTGAACTTTTTAGCATTCGTGAATTCTAACTAAATAGTTAAAATAACAATGAAACATATACATGAGCCCAAATAAAATAGATTCTAAAAACTTAGCTTGTATGCAGGTTTGGAGTGGTAATCGCCATACTCACTCAGAAGTCACTTTGGAAGGCATCAAAGCGTGGATTTTTAGCAGCCCCCACGGCGATTCTAAATCAGGAGGTGACATTCATTACGTCACCTCTTGCGCGACTGGTCGTGTTACTCGTATTTTGCTTGCTGATGTAAGCGGACATGGCGAACAAGTGA
>QIKQ01000271.1 GCA_003233075.1 Gammaproteobacteria bacterium | reverse complement strand
CAGACAGTGGCGCCATGGTGTATACAGCGCCATAAATGGTGATCGCTCAGTTTTATAAGACGAGTTAGCTTTATGCTTGAACGCAAATCCATCCCGGGGCTCTAAAGAGCCGAGCTACTTTAAATCGTGACCTATTTCGAATTTAATACAGTAATACTATTATCCGCGAACTAGTTGACTCGGGTTTTCATTAAAGAAATGACGTTCAGGTTTTAATTGAATAGCATCTTGAATAACAATTTTGAGTTCTTCAAGGCTTATACCATCACGTAGCAGTGGTCTAAGTTCCACATTATGTTCTTGGCCTAAACACATATACAAGGTGCCGTCGACTGAAAGGCGAACACGATTGCAGGTTTCACAAAAATGTTGCGATAGAGGTGTTATAAATCCAATGGAGAAGTTATTATCTGGTGTGCGCCAGTACTTTGCAGGCCCACCGCCGGTATTGATATCAGGAATGAGTTGATATTCTTTTTCCAGTTTTTTTCTTAGTTGGCTTAAATCGAAATAATAATCCGTTGCAGCTCTACCAGTATCACCTAAGGGCATAGTCTCAATAAAGCGCAATGTAAAATGATGTAACATGCAGAATTCAATTAGATCGCTAATCTCTGTTTCATTGATACCTTTCATTAGGACGGTATTTATTTTAATTGGCGCGAGGCCTGCAGCTTTTGCTGCGAGCAAACCGTCAATGACTTTACTCAGTTTGCCTTTGGTGATTTCTTTGTAACGCTCAGGATTGAGTGAGTCTAATGAGACATTGATTCGGCTAACACCGGAATCAACCAATTTCGTGGCCATTTTTTGTAATCGAGTGCCATTACTGGAAAGACTTAAGTCGTTTAGACCGGGAAGAGAGGCAAGTCGCTTGGCTAGCTGATCTAAATTTTTTCTAACCAGAGGTTCTCCGCCTGTAATTCGAACTCGATGCGTGCCTAATTCAGTAAAGGCTCTGACGACCAGTTCTATTTCATCAAAATTCAGCCAATTTTTCGGTTCCTGGAAGTCTGTGAAACCTTCCGGAATACAATAAAAGCAACGTAAATCGCAGCGATCTGTAACAGACAGTCTTAAATATTCGATTGTACGGCCGAATTGGTCGCGTAAATTTGGTTTTTCGTCAGGTTTCACTTACATTTATTCCAAATTAGTTTGTTTTATAACTATAAAGACAGTTGTTTAAATTGGCAATATCACTTATTAGAGACCCTAGGCAGTCATTAGTTGCATTAAAATTAATCTCTTGTAAAAAGTATAATACTATTAGTTTGTTAGGAACTTATTGAGCCAAATCAAATGATTTAAGATTTGCAATTAATAACTGTTATGAAAAACGAGGAGTTAGTTTAAGCAGATAATTAACAAAGGTGGAAAGGTGCTAAATTGATCTGAGAATATGCGGGCAGGGCAAAGTGAATTAACTAATATTTCGATTGACGTATTAGCAAAACGGATTTATTCAATCAAGGCCGAGTAGATATAAGCATGCTGCAAGTGAGTTATATTTTCTGACTTAAAGTTAGGAAAAATCAGATAAAAAACGGGTCTATGAATCTATGAAGAATCTATGACCCGTTTTCTATTGAGCATCAGGTTGAATTGCTGGGCTTATTTTTTGCCGCCGCACTTACCTTCGCCGCATTTACCTTCTTTTTTCTTTTTCATGTCGCCGCCACATTTGCCTTCTTTCTTTTTCATGTCGCCGCCGCATTTGCCTTCTTTCTTTTTGGCTTTTTCTGGTTCGCTACTCATAGAAACTTGGTATCCTGAGTCTAAGCTTTTCATTCCAAAAGGATTATCGCTAGCTTGTGCGCTAGAAATAACCATCGAAGATGCCATAGCCGTGCTGAGTGCAATTGCTAGTGATTTACTCATTTTTTTCATTTGGTTTCCTCCAAAATAGGTTCTAAATTATATTACAGATGTCCCATACTGGGACTAATCTACTCGTAATAGGTTCAATTTATTTCAAAAATGGTTTTTGAATTAATTAGTCTAGTCTAAATTTTCCTTAAAAAAAGTGTATTGATTCAAAGTTTCCCCACTGTATACAACAAATCCGAGAAAAACCAGATAATTTGATTGAAAAAGAGTCAGTTTAAATATTTGGCTTTGTTTTTGCTCCTATTTTCAGGCGGTACACATCGCGACGATTGGAATCGAAATCTGCGATTTTAGTTGATAAATTTGTTAA
The DNA here is from genome assembly GCA_003233075.1 of Gammaproteobacteria bacterium. GTDB lineage: Bacteria > Pseudomonadota > Gammaproteobacteria > SZUA-21 > SZUA-21 > SZUA-41. The sequence continues at coordinate 17,257 of QIKQ01000271.1, read as the reverse complement.
GAAATTTAGGTTTAAGTCGATATTTTAGTTGTACGGCTCGGTAAGTTATTTTTAAATAATGAGGGATCAAAATGTTTAAATTCAAAGCCCTGATGGTCGCTGCTGTAGGTGCTTTATGTTTTAGTGATTTTTTTGTGATCCAACAAGTCTATGCTAAAGAAAAAGCACTTATTGTGGGCGTTTTTCCCAGACGAAATGCAACAGTTACCCATAAGCTATTTAAACCAATGATAAAGTATTTATCAGCCAAACTTGGCCGTGAAGTGCGCTTAGTGACAACGAAAAATTTTAAAACCTTTTGGCAAGGCGTTAAAGCGAAGAAATACGATGTCGTTCATTATAATCAGTATCACTACATTATATCGCATAATAAATGGGGTTATCGAGTGATACTAAAGAATGAAGAATTTGGCCTAGATAAAATAGCTGGTTCAATTGTTGTTCGCAAAGACAGCGGTTTAAAATCAATAAAAGATTTGAAAGGTAAAAAAATCGTTTTTGGCGGTGGACCTAAAGCAATGCAAAGTTATATTTATGCAACTTATTTGCTACTAAAAGGTGGATTAAGTAAGGGTGATTATACTGAAGCATTTTCAAAAAATCCACCGAATGCAATTTTTTCCGCCTACTACAAACAAAGCGCAGCAGCGGGGTCTGGTGACCTAGTTTTACGCTTGCCAGTGGTATCTAAGCACATCAATACAAATGAAATGTTCTATCTCGCAAGAGGAGAGGCATTTGCACACCTACCTTGGGCGGTGCGTGGCGATGTTAAACCTGAATTAGCCAATAAAATTCAATCTATACTCTCGGGTTTAAAAAAATCTGCGGAAGGTAAAGTAATATTGAAAAAAGCAAAACTAACTTCACTAAATATTGCTCATGACAAAGAATTTGATCCGCATCGAAAGATTGTCAAAGCTGTGTTCGGTAAATAATCCAGCTAAATGATTATTAAGGATGCGTAAATTATTTTCCAGCTTGGGAGCTAAATTTGTTGTACTGGTGATCGCGATCTTGTCGATCACCTTAGGGGTCACCACGTCTTTAGTCGTTAAATCTCAAAATAAAGTTTTTGCAGAAAGTTTGGATGAAAAAGGTAAGTTACTTGGTTATTTCGCATCACTCATAAGCCCTGAAGCAATTCTAGCCTACGATTTTGCCACTCTCAATCAAACAATGAAAGATTTGACGCATCAGAAGGACATGGTCTATAGCGTTGTAACTTCAAAAAATAAATCCGCAATGAGTTCCTATGTAAATTATAAAAATAAATTTATTAGTCGCGCATTGAGAGAATTAAAATTAAAAAAATTAGGGCTTGTTCACTGGGCTAAAGTAATTAAACAACTGCAGGCAAATAAAAATATTATTCATTTTAAATTTCCGATTAAATCCGATGGTGATGTGTTGGGGGAGATAAACATTGGTTTAAGTACTGAACGTATGCGGGGTTTGGCTCGAAGAGCGTTAATAGGGCAACTGATTGCAAACGTCAGTATTATAATATTTTTAAGTATTTGTATTTATTTTGTTTTTAAGATCAATGCGCTTAAACCAATTCAAAATCTGATGTCGGGATCTGAGCGAATTGCCAAAGGTGAGTTGGATAAGCCGATTGTCGTTAAGTCAACGGATGAACTAGGTAATTTAACTGTTTCATTTAACGATATGATGGACAACTTGCGGATTAGTATTGCTGAAAAAGATAAGGCGGCTGCCGAGTTGCGCGACTTAAATAAAACTTTGGAAGACAGGGTTTCTGAAAGAACAGAGCAGTTAGCAGAATCAGAAGAAAGAACGCGGACAATTTTGGAGACGGTAGGCGAAGGAATTGTTATTATTAATGCTGCCGGTTTTATTGTTTCTTTCAACAAGGCAGTTAAAACTTCGTTTAATGCAACTGAAAACGAATTAATGGGTCTTCATGCAAGCATGTTGCTTGCAGATACACAATGGCATTATGAACATCAAAATAATGGCTATGCTGATGAACAGCATGGCCCATTTCATCTAGGCGAAGTCGGCGATAGGCTTGAATACGAGGGCATTCGAACTGACGGTAAAACTTTCCCGCTTGAGTGTGTCGTCACTCGGGTAGTATTAAATAATGAGAGTATGCGTATTGTTGTATTACGCGATATTGCCCGTCGAAAAGAACTCGAATCTCAAGTAGCAAATGCGGCTCACAAATCGGGCATGGCCGATCTAGCAACTGGGGTATTACATAATATTGGCAATGTACTTAATAGTGTTAATGTGGCGGGCGAAGAAATCGCGGCTATAGCACGAGACAGTAAAGTCGCCGGATTAATAAAAGCGAATGCAATGTTGGCAGATAATTTAAGCCGCATAGGTGAGTTTATTGCTAATGATCCAAAGGGCCGTTTATTACCCAATTATTATATAAAAGTCGGAGAGCAACTCTGTACGGAATTTATAACGATTACCAAGGAAACTGAATCGCTTAATGAAAAAATTCAAATGATGCGAGATGTAATTTCAACTCAACAATCTTATGCGCGGTCTGGCTATTTCACCGAGGAATTATCTGTCTCCGCTATTGTCAATGATTCAATTCGCGTCTTAGAAACAAGTTTTTTCAAATACAATGTTAAGTTAATTAAAAACTATTCCAAGGTGCCTAAATGTACAATTCAAAAATCCAAGTTAGCTCAAGTTTTAACTAACTTGATTAAAAATTCAATTGAAGCTATGGATGACAATGATGAAATTAATAGGGAAAAGAAGGTAGAAATATCAATTGATCAGAAAGATGAAAGTCACGTTCGGATTGAAATTAGAGACAATGGTCTGGGTATAAAGGAAACAAATATAAATAATATATTTAATCATGGTTTTACAACGAAAAAAGATGGTCATGGATTTGGTTTGCACACATGTGCGAATTCAATGACCGAAATGGGCGGTAGCATTAAAGTGGAAAGTGAGGGTCTAGGCAAAGGGGCGACTTTTATACTGGAGGTGCCAATTGCCAAGGATAATAAAAGCAACGATACAATGGATCAAGTGGCCTAGTGGCCTCTCTCGAAGGGATATTAGCTATGACTCAATTTAATTCTCGAATATTAATTGTAGACGACAATAAGTCAATTCACGAAGATTTTATTAAGGTACTGTGCCGCAGCCGCTCAGACGGGCTTAAAGAATTAGACAGTATAGAAGAGTCTTTATTTGGCGAGGAAGTCACTGCTGACGAAATATTAGAAGAAGCAGAAGCGATATGTTATGAGCTTGATCATGCCTATCAAGGTCAAGAGGCGCTTGATTTAGTCAGAAAAGCAGAAAGCGAAAATCGTCCCTACGCATTAATTTTTATGGATGTGCGTATGCCTCCAGGTTGGGACGGCATTGAGACAATTTCTCGAATTTGGGATGAGTTTCCGTATGTGGAAATGGTAATATGTACAGCTTTCTCGGATTATTCGTGGAATGAAATAATGAGTAAGCTAGGAGCAACCGATCGATTGTTGTTTTTAAAAAAACCATTTGATGCCATTGCAGTTAAGCAAATGGCTCTCACTTTAATTAAAAAATGGAACCTAGGTTATGATGCACGTAATTATATGCAGAAATTGCAAAAGGAAGTGGACGATAGAACAAAACAGCTTAAAAAGTTACTTGGCGAAATGGAGGTAAAAAATAGTCAGTTGGAAAATGCTCGTGATAGAGCCAATGATGCATCGCTCGCTAAATCTCAATTTATTGCGACCATGAGTCATGAGATTCGTACGCCCATGAACGGTGTTGTTGGTATGACAAGTTTACTACTTGATACCGACCTAAACAGTGAGCAATTTATGTTTGTTGACACGGTTAGAAAATCTTGTGATCAACTGATGTCAATTATCAATGATATTCTCGATTTTTCAAAAATTGATGCCGATAAACTAGATTTAGAAATTAGTGAATTTAGTGTTAGGCAAACACTAGAAGATATCATTGAAGTTTTTTCGGACGCTACTTTTTGCAAAGAAGTTGAGCTGATTTTATCAGTGCACGAAAATGTGCCCGACTGTGTATTGGGAGACCCTGGTAGAATACGACAAATATTAAGTAACCTCCTTAGCAACTCAGTTAAGTTTACTAAAAAAGGTGAAATATGTGTTCGCTGTGGGGTGATCGAGCAAGACGATGATACTGTGATGTTACGTTTTGAGGTTGAGGACTCTGGTATTGGAATAAAACCTGACGTTGTCGAAATCTTATTTAAACCTTTCACTCAAGCTGATGCGACTATGACTCGTTTATTTGGCGGCACAGGATTGGGGCTAGCGATTAGTCAGCAATTAGTAGAGTTAATGCAGGGTGAAATAGGGGTCAATAGCGAAGTTAGTAAAGGCAGCTGTTTTTGGATCGAAGTGCCTTTTAAGCGTGGCGAAAGCCAGACAAATTACAGCATTACCAGTGAAATTAATATGTCGGGACGTTCTATTCTAGTCATTGATGATAATGAAACAACGACAAATGTAATTTGCGCCATGTTAACGCGCTGGCAAATGAATGTCAGTACCTCGAATTCAAGTTCAAAGGCTTTGCAAGTGTTAGAAGAATTTAGTATTGAGAACAAGATGCCTGAAATTGCAATTATCGATATTGCCATGCCAAAAGATGAAGGCTTGGCTTTAGTTAAAAAAATAGTAGCGAAATATGGTGAGGACAAAATTAAAATAATAATTATGACTTGTCATGGCGCACGAGGTGACGCCAAGATATTTCGAGAGCATGGTGTGCATGCTTATCTTACTAAACCGGTACGCGAAAGTATGCTGCATAAATGCTTACAATTAGTAATTGCTGGCGAAGGTGGACAAACACTACTAACACGCTATCAATTGGTAGAGCATCAAAAAAATTATTCTGCGCGAATTTTAATTGTCGAAGATAATGTCATAAATCAGCAAGTGCTAAAACGAATATTGGAAAATAGGGGCTGTCGTGTCACACTTGCAGCAAATGGTGTGGAAGCAGTCAATGCGTTTAAAAAGCTTGATTTTGAACTCATCTTTATGGACTGTATGATGCCGGAAATGGATGGCTATTCAGCGACACGTAGTATTAGAAAAATTGAAGCTAAAGGTGGTAATCATACACCGATAATTGCGTTTACGGCGAACACGTTAAAGGGCGATAAGCAAAAGTGCATTAATGCTGGAATGGATTCTTATATGACAAAACCTGTTCGATCGAGTGATATCGAGAGTATGCTTAAGCAATGGCTTGATAAAGATGAAGATATTGGTGGCCATAAAAAAGCAAGTTAGTGCTCATTTTCCAACTTTCATCTTGTGCGTGTAAATACGAACGGTCAGTCGCATAATGAGATACTCGCGGATAAAATACTTGAGTCATTGTGAATCCGAACGTAGCGAGTGGTGAAACAATCTCGTAAATTCAATTATTGAAGTTTTGCTGCAACGGTTGAGGAGTTAGTGTCGAAAGCTAACGCTTTCTTACTACGACGAACTCGCGACTCACTGCACCTCAGAACCACCTTCGGTGTTTCATCAGGTACTTCCCCCCTTTAAAAGCCCTTCGGGCATTATTAAGGATACATCGAACTCGCTATACGAGTTCTAATAAACTTACTTCGTAAGTTGAGGTCGCGCGGTGGGCTCGTTCAGTCGTTTTAGTTTACTTCTATTATTCCAATGCTAACGGCTTTAGCAACTGCGTGAGTTCGATTGGCTGCACCTAGTTTCTCTAAAATATTTTTAATATGATTTTTAACAGTGAAGCCGCTAATACATAACAGTTCACCAATTTCGATATTAGTTTTTCCATCATAAACCCAGGTTAAAATTTCTAACTCTCGTTTGCTTATGATGCTTTTATTTGCTGAGTTTTGAGTTGAATTTCGACTAGAGTCTAGGGAGCGAGATATCGCAACATGCAAATGCGGAACGACTAAGTCAATGATGTGAAGTTCTCGTTCGCCAGGTTCTTGTTTGAAATCCGCAAAACTAAAATAACTAGTTTGTTTACCCGTAATATCAACTAGACCATGGGCAATCAAATTATTTATATTATGTTTACGAAAGGCTTGTTGCCATGCAAGTGGATATTTTTTAGGTACTTCGTTTTTAGAAATAAGCACAGGAGACTGAGTTTCACTCCATTGTTTCGCGACTGGGCTGGCCAATAAATTATGTTTGTCTACTACTTCTTGTATGTAGCCATCGGGAAAGCCAATATTTACTTGATCGTATATTTTTTTGCTCGCTAACTCGCCAATGCCATAAGCTGTCATAGAATGCGGAATTAGTTGACGTAATGAAGTGTTTACTAATTTGGCAATATCGGCGCTGGTTTTGGCTTTATGGCATTGTTCAATTATTTTATAGAATAAAGCTAGTTCTTCAGTTTTCATATAATTTATAGTTGCTGTAGTGTGACTTTGCTGAATTTTCTCTAGATTAGGCATGAAGTTCAACCTTTATTTTGGGTTATAAGTAAAAAAACGGTATTTAATTTTAAGTTTAATAAGCTGTGGCATAGATTCAGCTTACCCCGCAGCTTGCTGCGGGCACAGCCCATTGGGGGTTTCCAAAGGGGGAGAATGGAATTATCCCCCTTGGTCGCCCGTGCGAATTCACTTCGCGCGGAGCGAAATCTAATAGGAAAAACTACCTCGTTCGCTTGCGGCGGGGTAGTTTATTTAAGGCTAATTTACCTAAAGTAAGCAAATAAACCTATAGTCCATGCAGACTAGTTCAATATTACTTGTAGTCGGTGTTTAGCAACGCCTGCGAGCAGCAAAATCCAATAAGTTTGAGTAGTAGTTGCAAATCGATGAAAGTTACTGGGTTTGAATCGAGGTACGAATAACATGCGCTGCTTGGGCAGGGAGAAAATAACTGTAAATCGGGGCGGAATGAAGCGGATTGTCAGATTCGTATTCAAGACCATAGAGTGAAAACCAGTGTTTTTTAAATTGTTCAGGTAATTCTTTACGACTGACAATCTCTAATAACTTGCCATTTTCCATGATTTTAGCTAATGGTGCTGCATGATCGCTTATTTCCTTGACTAGATCGGCTGGGATTTCTTTGTTTTGTTCAGGACGAGTAAACACTTGTTCTAACATTTGTTTCGTATACAAACCAGTGGCTTGCAGAACTTCGATTTTTTCATTTTCGATCGCGCTGCCCAGAGTACTGAGTGGGATGGCTGATCGAGGTTCTGAAGGTTGTTCCTTGATCATTTTAGTTAAACGAATAGCCAGATGATGAGGCGTATAACCGTAAACTCTGTTCCAGTGCTGGATGACTTGCTGTGGATTGCGTTCATCAGATTGATCTACGAATAATAATAGACATTGGCCATTTGTTAATATTTTAAAGAGCACATAAGCATTCCAGCCATCAGAAAACTCGTAGTAATCTTGATCTAGAGTTTGTGGAGCAATATAGCCGTGTTCGGATTTTAAGAATTCAACTATGCGTTCTGCGTCTCTATTCGATTGATTGCCACAACGAATGGCGAGATGATCGAAATGAATTTGCCATTGCATTTGTTTTGCGATGGCCAATAATCGTAAATCAGCCTTACTGTAAAATAAGGATTCGATAGCCTTGACGCAGGTATAGGCATCTAAATTCTTAACCCAATTTACGATTAGCCGAGCTTCTTCATTTGTTAAATTCGATTTCGCTAAACTAAAAATACGATCTATAAAATAATTCGCATAGGGGTGAATGTGCTCCATTGCCTTTGGGATATTTTCTTCAAAAACATATTCGGATCTTAAATGACGATAAACTTCTATAATTTGATCAATAGTTTCAACCGATTCGAATAAATTATCAACAGAATCATCGCTAGGGCTTGCCATAATTGGGGTCATTTCTAGTGTCGCAATTTCAGCATCGGATTTTTTAATGAGTATGCGGCTGGGATATTTTTCATCAATTTGAGTGTCAGGAAATGATTGCTGTGCCCATTTCGCCAACTCCTTACCAAAATCTTGATGAGATTGTTTCATGTGTTAGTTTATAGTCTCCTTAATGATACCTGGGCAAATACTAGATCGATACTATAATTTAGTACATCACTAATTTAATACGACACTAAATTAATACATCACTGGGGCACGCCGTTTTTATTAGCTGTACCACGTACCTCTAGTAAAGTACCTCCTATTAATTTAGAGGTTGTAAGCCAAGTAAAAACTACATTTTTTGCTTGGCGTACTCTGACAATTCATGGCTGAATTGTTCAGGATTCTGAGTTTAAGTATAGTCTGGGAATAGGGTTATGTATTATGTCTAGAGATCAAAATAAAATTCTTATTTTAGGTGCTGGTAAAATAGGTTCGCTTATTACTTGTCTTTTGGCCAAACATGATGAATATCAAGTTCATTTGGCCGATATTGATCTAACTTCTACTCGTTCCTTCCTTAATGGCATTGGCGTGAAAGTAGTGTTACAAGAAATGGATGCACAAAAAGAACAGGATCTGATCGCTTATGTTAAATTAAATAATATCGATTCAATAATTTCAGGCTTGCCGTATTACTGTAATACTAAGGTGGTGCAAATCGCCGCAGACCATAATTTGAATTATTTTGATTTGACTGAAGACGTTGAAGTTACTCGTTATGTTTCTGAAGTTAGTCAGGGTAAAAAAACTGCCTTTGTGCCGCAATGTGGTTTGGCACCTGGATTCATTAGTATCGCAACTCATGAACTTATGAATCATTTCGATACGGTTGAATCCGTTAAAATGCGCGTCGGTGCCTTGCCTGTTAATCCCAATAATGCATTAAAGTATTCACTAACCTGGTCCACTGATGGCTTGATTAATGAGTATGGTAATTTGTGTTATGGCATAGAAAATGGCGTTATGTCGACATTAATGCCATTGGAAGGTTATGAAACAATAACGATCGATGGTCTTCAATACGAGGCATTTAATACCTCGGGCGGATTGGGTTCTTTGGCTCACACTTACGCTGATCAAGTTACTACTATGAACTACAAAACGATGCGTTATCCAGGGCATTGCGAAAAAATAAAAATGCTAATGAATGATCTAAAGCTTAATGATGATCGAGAAACGCTTAAGCGAATATTAGAAAACTCAATACCAAAAACTAAGCAGGATGTTGTTGTTATTTATGTCTCGGTTGCAGGATATCGAAATAATCAATTATTTGAAGAAAATTATGTTAAAAAAATCTATCCACAACGCATTGCTAATCACGATTGGTCAGCAATTCAAGTCACTACCGCTGGTGGGATTTGTGCGGCGGTTGATCTTGTTTTAAGTAATCCAGATCAATATCAAGGTTTAGTCAAACAAGAAGATTTTGAATTTAATGCCTTTATAAATAATCGCTTTGGTAAATACTATTCGGAGTAAATCATGAGTGCAATCAAGATTTCGAATGAGAAATTATTAGATTCCGTTTTATCTATATTTTCAAAATTGGGTTTAAATCCGCAAAATTCAGGAACATGTTTTGGCCTTAGTGGCAGCGAGGCAATGTGGTCAGCGATAAAACAATCAGCTTTAATTGATTCTATAAACCCAGCTACTTCTGAGCTTATCGCGCAAGTCTCCGCTAGCCAAGACGCAGATTATGAACAAATAATGTCGATGAGTTTACGAACTTTTCAAGCTTGGCGGGTATTGCCCGCACCTCAGCGTGGCGAATATATTCGCCTCATTGGTGAAAAATTGCGTGAATATAAAGATCCGCTTGGAAGCCTAGTTAGCTTAGAGATGGGCAAGATAAAACAAGAAGGCGATGGTGAAGTACAGGAAATGATTGATATTGCTGATTTTGCCGTTGGTCAGTCAAGGATGTTATATGGGAATACTATGCACTCAGAGCGAGTGCAACATCGCATGTACGAACAGTGGCACCCCGTCGGTCCCGTAGCCGTGATTAGTGCCTTTAATTTTCCAGTTGCAGTTTGGGCGTGGAATGCTTTTATCGCAGCAATTTGCGGAAATACAGTGATTTGGAAACCATCGCCGAAAACCCCGCTGTGTGCAATTGCCGTTCAATCGATTTGCAATCAAGTGATGGCAGAATCTGGTTTCAATAGTGTGTTTAGCTTGTTTATACCAAGCAAGAATGAGTTAGTTGAAAAATTAGTTAAGGATACTCGAGTGCCCTTGGTTTCATTTACTGGTTCAAGCACGATAGGCCGTAAGGTGGGCACTTGGGTAGCCGAACGTCTGGGTCGTTCTCTTTTAGAATTAAGTGGTAATAATGCAATTATTATCGACGAAACTGCGGATTTAAATTTAGCAATACCCGCAGTCATTTTTGGTTTTGTCGGCACGGCTGGGCAGAGATGTACAAGTACACGAAGATTGATAGTGCATGAATCGAGAATGGAAGAGGTGCAATCTGGTTTAGCGGCGGCTTTAGAGCAGGTTAAAATTGGCAATCCATTAGATTCGCAAGTATTGATGGGGCCACTGATAGATGAGCAGGCAGTTGAAGTATATACGCAAACAATTGAGGAAATTAATGCCATGGATTGTGAAATTATTTACGGTGGCGAAGCGTTCTCCGGCGAGGGTAATTATGTAGCGCCAACAATCGTGCTTGCTCAAAATGATCATGATTTTGTGCAACGAGAAACATTTGCACCGATATTATACATCATGTCGTATTCTAGTTTGGATGAGGCGATAGAAATTCAAAACGGCGTGAGTCAAGGTTTGTCGTCGGCTTTGTTTACTGAATCAATGCGCAGTGCAGAAAAATATTTATCTGCAATGGGGAGCGATTGTGGCATTGCTAATATTAATATTGGTACGTCAGGCGCGGAAATTGGTGGCGCCTTTGGTGGAGAGAAAGACACAGGTGGTGGCCGTGAAGCGGGTTCCGATAGTTGGAAGGCTTATATGCGTCGGCAAACCAATACCATTAATTGGAGTTCGGAGTTACCTTTGGCGCAGGGTATAAAGTTTGATTTGTGATTTTTTGTTTGCTGCGCAAACATTGGGATAGATTCAATTTTAGCTCATTCATCACCTTGCTCTGTCTGTTTTACTAAAACCCTTTATCTTCATATTTAGATTTGCTCAGAAGGTTTTTTTCAAAGGCCATCCATGGCCTTGGGAAAAAATGCTTGCCGTCCAGGCAAGCCGACTCCTTGCGCTAATCAAAATACTCAGCGGTTTCCAATGTTTTCAGCCAGATCAAGGTGATGGGTAAGCTAATAACAATTGAATTAGGGAGAGGAAAAAATAAAGAACTGCTGGCCTAAAGGCCAACCACTCATTTGGGATGTAGTGTCGAACGCTTTCGCGTTCTTACTACGTCGAACTCGCGATTTTGTCCACTGACGGACTTATGTCGCGGAGGCCACGATGGCAGACGACTGCAGGGATGCAGGAGGTAGAGCTTTGCTGTAGCAGTTGCCGAGAGCGACCGCAAGCAAGGGCTCGTTCATTCATTACGGCGGGGGCGTAATTATTTTATTTCAATGTTGAAGTTTGTTGTTTTTCCGGCGGGAACGTCAATCTCTAAGTTGGCCGTTTTCTTTTGTGCAGTAACGGTGACAATGTATTTTCCTGCAGGAAGCATGACATTAAAAGATTTTCGGTTATAACTGTAGGTGATTTTTTTATATTTCCCTAAGTCATTTTTGACTGCATTAGTAATGTTCCAATTCGCGTTGACTAGCGCACCGGCCATTTTTGCATTTAAGTTTACGTTGCCGGCTTGTAAATCAACTTCAAGCGTTGTAACTTTACCTTCGCTAATAACAAGCTCTAGTGATTTACTGGCTTTACCTGAGATGGCCTGGGCAATATATTTTCCGGCTGGCAGGGTCATGTTAAAAATTTTGGAATTATAGGTATAAGTCACTTTTTTGCCAGGTTTGCCATCTGGATTTAATTCGAAAACATTCCAGTTTGTACTTAGCTTGCTACCACCAGGTGCCATGACAGCGGTTAGGGCAACACGGCCGGCGGCCAAGTTGACAGTGTGATCAATGGATTTACCTGCAATAACTTCAATAATTTCGGATTTAATTGCATTGCCGGATTTTGCTTCTACTTGATACTTACCGGCAGCCAATATAATGGCGAATGCTTTACTGTTGTAGGTATAAGCTACTTTTTTTACCTTGCCTAAATCATTTTTTAGGGTCTCGAAAATTTGCCAGTTAGTGCTGACCACTGCGCCACCGGTATTTAATATTGCGCTTAATACAATTCGACCTGAGCCTAATATAATGGTGTGATTGGTAGTTTCGCCTGCTTTGACTTGCACAACTTCTGATTTTTCGCTGGAGCTAATTTTAACATTTACTGTATATTTTCCGGCAGGTACAGTGACTTTATAATTTTTTGAATTGTAGGTATAGGCTATCTTTTTAAAACTATTATCGACGTTCTTTTTTAATATTTGCCAATTTGCTGAGAGATTTGAACCACCTTTAATCATGACTGTTTTTAAGTCTAATTGGCCAGCGCCTAAAATTAGTAATTCATTAGTGGTTTTATCTTTTTCAATTGTGATTTCCTTGTCGCCGCTAGCGGAGCCCACTTTTGCTTGAATTCGATATTTACCAGGTGCGAGTTCAAAAAATGCTTTTTTGGTATTGTATTTGTAAGCGATACGTTTTTTGCTCGGATCGTACAAATTCCAATCGGCTGAGAGTGGTGTGCCGCCTTTGGTTTTAAGGGCACTAATCATTAGGCCGGTTTTTTCTTTTTCAGCCGCCTTAACGACTTTATTAATTGCCGTAGCTAATCCAGCGGCATTTTTTGCGGTAAAGAATTTACCACCAGTATTATTGGCTAAACATTTCAACTGAGCGATATCTTTTTTCTTATTCACATCAAAACCAATGACATGTGCGGTAAAGTCGACACCCTTTTTTTCTAATTCAGTGCCAAGCTTGCAAGGATCGACATTACATGTTTCTTTGCCATCACTGATTAAAATAACAGTTGCGCGATCTTCTGTGTATTTTAATATTTCAGCCGCTTGTTTTACTGCTGCGCTTAAAGGGGTTTTGCCTTTTGGACTTATTTTTTTCAGTTTAAGCATAATATTTTTAGCATTGACTAATGAAACCGGGACTATTTGTTGGATATCTTTACAATCGCCTTTACGCCGGTGTCCGTAAGCTAGTAGGCCCAATCGAGTATCCTTATTCCAGGTTTTCAACATTTTTTTAATGACATCACGTGCGATTGTGATTTTTGCTTTGCCTTTTATTTTCCCCCACATACTGCCTGAGGCATCCAATACCAAAATGACATCCTTTGCGGCGGATTTAGATTCAGCAGCATTCGCGTTGCCAATCAAAATTATTGAAATTATTAGAGATAAGCAGATTAGGATATTTTGACGAAGTGGATAATTCATTGTTTTCACCTTTGACAAAGAAAAAGTGTGATAAATAAAATGCAATAAATATTGTATACGTTGCTTAATTTTTTAACTATTCTGGGTGTTTGCTTTATACTTGAGAAGTTTAGAGTAGAGTGCTTAGTCTTGCTAGTCAAGAATTGTTAAAATTATCTATAATAGGAACATGTACTAATTTGTGAGACTTATATGTGTTGAATATTTTAGCATAGCAGTTTGACTAGTTGACGTTAGCTGATTTAAAAAATTATATTCAGATTTAGGGCTTAAATGAGATACACAATATCAGTTGTTATTCCAACTTATAATCGTGCGGATTTTTTACCGCGTGCCTGTGATTCGGTTATGGCACAAACAATGCCAGCAAACGAAATTATTGTGGTAGATGATGCGTCGGCTGACGATAGCGTTAATTTGATTGAAAAGCATTATCCGCAGATTAAGTTAATTCGCCACCCCTTCAATCGTGGTGTCAGCGCTGCGCGTAATAGCGGAATAACGCAAGCTAGCGGTGAATGGATTGCTTTATTGGATTCTGATGATGAATGGTTTCCATCGAAATTACAGACTCAAATTGAGTTACTTAAAAACATGCCAGATTACAAAATTTGTCATACCAATGAAATATGGATTCGTGATGGCGTACGTGTGAATCAAATGCAAAAACATCAAAAGCAGGGCGGAGATCTATTTCAGCGTAGCTTAGCATTATGCTTAATTTCGCCTTCATCGGTCTTAATTCACCGATCTGTTTTTGAGGAGGTTGGCTTATTTGATCGAACTTTATTGGCCTGCGAAGATTATGATTTTTGGTTGCGGACTTGTAGTCGATATCTTGTCTTATACTCAAAAGAAGCCTTGCTTATAAAGTACGGTGGACATAAAGATCAATTATCCAAAAAGTTTTGGGGCATGGATCGGATGCGAATTAGATCAATTAAAAAGATTTTAAAAGATCCTAGTTTGTCTGCTGAAAATCGAAATGCCGCGATCCAAATGTTAATAAAAAAATCCAAGGTATTAGTTAAAGGTGCCAAAAAAAGAGATAATCAAACAATGTTTCGCTACTATTCTAAATTAGTGGCAGAATATAGCAGCGAGGAATCGGGTGAGCCGCTTTGATAAATATTATTGTCGCCTTAGCGGCAGAAGCAAAGCCAATCATTGCTTATTACAAGCTTAAACGTAATCATGCAATTCATGCGTTTCCACTTTACAGCGGCAAGGATATGAATTTGGTAGTCACTGGTTCTGGCAAACTAGCCAGTGCAGCTGCAACTGGATTTGTCGCGGGTTTTATTAAAAATATTGATATTGAGCAAAACAGCGCTTGGTTAAATGTTGGCATTGCAGGACATCGAGATCGTGAGTGTGGTACAGCGGTATTGGCACACAAAATTATAGAGAAATCGAGCACGCTAAATCATTATCCGTTTGTGAGTCAATCTTTATCTGTGCCAGGCGTGGAAATTTGCACAGTGGAAGTGGTGGAAACTGAGTATGCAGATGATTTAGTTTACGATATGGAGGCCTGTGGTTTTTTTGTTGCCGCGAGTCGCCAAACAAGTCTTGAGTTTATACAATGCTTAAAAATCATTTCAGACAATCATACAAGCAATGTCTATGATTTAAAACCCAATAATGTTTCTTCACTAATAGAAAATAATTTAGAAATAATAGAAGAAACTAAATCAGATATAATGAATTTATTTTCTCAACGTCAGATGCAAATACGCGTACCTGCTCAGTGGCTTGAGTGGCGCAGGCGGTTTCATTTCTCAGAAACACAGAACCATTTACTACGTAATTTGTTTTACAATTTACAGGCATTAGACGATATGAAATATATTGATCAAATAGAAAAGGCGAATGTAAAAGATGCGGCAGATTTAATATCGATATTGCAAAACCGTGTGGAATCCTATTAGTGAGTAATTTATAAATGTTTTCCGCTATCTATGTTGAATCTGAATTAAGGGATCATCCGCGAGTTAAAGCCATTTGCGACAAGTTTGGCAAAGGGTCTGCAGCAATACCTATCATTGAGTGTGAGAGATACACTGAACTCTTTAATCGCAAAGCGCAGAATTTTCGTTTGCAAAAACAATCACCGGCTTTAATTTTAGCGAGGAAGCACGCAAATTATGTTTTACCAGCACCATCCGCTTACAATATAGGCGGTAAGTATAATTATTATTTTTCACATATGCTAAATTGTCTTTATGATTGCCGTTATTGTTTTTTGCAAGGCATGTTTCAATCAGCCAATTATGTTCTTTTTATTAACTATGAGGATTTTGCGGCAGCCTTGCAGATTAAATTTGTTGAGCACCAGTTAGAAGACAGTTATTATTTTTCGGGTTATGATTGTGATTCACTTGCGTTTGAGCCAGTGAGTCAGTTTGTAACTTCAATCCTAAAAATATTTAAAGGGCAAGCTAAGGCTATATTGGAGTTGCGAACAAAAAGCACGCAAATCCGCAGTCTACTTGATATTGAGCCTATGGATAATGTTATTGTCGCTTTTAGTTTTACTCCAGACGAAATAGCCTCACGCTGGGAGGACAAAGCGCCTAGTGTGGCAAAAAGAATTGCTGCCATTACAAAGTTAGCGAAGCTAGGTTGGAAAATAGGATTAAGGTTTGATCCATTAATTTATCACCCAGATTTTCAGCAACAATATGAAAATCTCTTTAAGACTGTATTTTCAAATCTAAGCGAAAAAAGCATTCATTCAGTGAGCTTGGGACTGTTTCGTTTGCCAGAAAAATTCCACAAAAAAATGACTAAATTGTTTCCAGATGAGGCGCTGTTTGTTGCTGGTTTAAGTAAAAGAAGCTCAGAATTAAATGCTAACATGATTTCTTACAAAGAGAGCATAGAGGCTAATTTATTTAATGGTTGCGAAAAAATACTTTTAGATTATATTCCAGCGTCTAAATTTTTTTCTTGCCAAGAGAGATAATAAAGTAGGATGAAAATATAATGCTTAATTATTTGATCACAGGTGCTACTTCGGGAATAGGTAAGGGTATATGTTTAAGATTACTTAGCCAAGGTAATAGGGTAATAGCTTTAGGACGAGATTTTACAAAACTAAAAGCTGAGTCTAAAAAATATACGCAGAATCTGATCGAAGTGCCTTGTGAGTTTTCAGACCTAGGTTCATTGCCGGAAAAATTTAAATCAATAGGTCAGCAGCATGATAAAATTGATGGTCTTATTTGTTGCGCCGGGATCGGCCAATTTGGTTCGCTAGAAGAGTTTTCTTTTTTAGATATTGATAAGCTAATGAATGTTAATTTTAAATCTCATGTTTATCTAATAAAAAGTTTAATTCCGGCGATGAAAAAAAACAAACAGGGCAAGTTAATCTTTCTTGGCTCTGAATCGGGTTTACAGGGTGGTCGTTACGGGGCGATCTATTGCGCATCAAAGTTTGCCTTACGCGGCTTTGCGCAGTCGCTCAGGCATGAGTGTTCGCGTAGCAATATACAGGTTACAACCATAAACCCAGGTTTAGTAAGGACGCCTTTTTTTGATGATCTGGATTTTGAGCCAGGGCCGGAAGTGAATCATGCCCTCAGCGTGGATGATGTGATTGAATCTATAATGCAGGTACTTTTAATGCCAAATAAATCCAATATTGATGAAATTAATTTAAGTCCAATGCAAAATGTAGTCATTAAGAAAAAATCATAAGTCTATTGTAGCCTGTAAGCGGCGAGTGAACGAAATGTGGGAAGGGGATTTGTGTCTTAACCTAGCTTTATCGATTTTCCCATATTTTAAATGGCCTAGCCCGCTTTTCTCACAGCACTTCGTCGCGAGATGGTTCAAGCGTGTGCTATGACTGGATTTCGCGACCGAGAAATGCGCAGGCA
>QIKQ01000095.1 GCA_003233075.1 Gammaproteobacteria bacterium | reverse complement strand
ACGCTAACGTAGATTACCGTGCTTTTATGATATACAAAAAAATAGTCATACCAGCTAACATTTGAAAATAACAATAAGCTTTCGTTGAAAAGTAAATCGTAAATTAGCGTTACTGCAATTACAAGCACTACCATTACTGCTGCGACCGCCAATAAAAAAAACAAAACAAGTTTTCGAGATTGCTTTTTCGCCGCATCTTGGTGTTGGAAGAAATTCATATCTAACTCGCAGTTTACAATTTAAAAAGCGACTTTAACTGCATCACGCTCGTTTTTGTTTTCAATTTCCCATAACGGTGCATGTCTAAACTTAAAGGTTCCTGCCACAAAATTATCGGGAAAACTCTCAATACTGGTATTGTAAGACATGACTGAATCATTAAATGATTGCCTAGCAAATGTCACTCGATTTTCTGTGGAACTAAGTTCTTCCATTAATTGCATCATCGTTTGATTTGCTTTTAAATCCGGATAGCCTTCTGACAAAGCAAACAACTTACCTAAGGCGCCTGTTAAAGCACCTTCCGCGCCCATCAATTTCTCGACTGCACCTGAGTTTGACGGATCGACAGCCACATTTTGATTTGCTGACATTGCCATATTTCGAGCATTGATGACTGCCTCGAGGGTTTCACTTTCATGTTTTAAATATCCCTTTGCAGTTTCCACAAGGTTAGGGATTAAGTCGTAGCGCCTTTTTAATTGTACATCTATTTGCGAATAGGCATTTTTAAAACGGTTTTTCAACGCCACTAAATTATTATATAAGTAAATAAAATAAAACCCTACTACGACAACTAGGCCTAAAAACACTAAAAAACTTGTAGACATTTGCTTACCCTCAACGATTTGAATTAAATGGCGACTATTCCAATTAATTTATCGGCAAGCTCTATTAAATAATTACCAAAAAATGAGCATTTTTCGTTTGATCTCTAGGGAAATGTGACTTACATCGGATAGGTTTTTCTATGCTTCGATTCGCACAAAGAGTGAAAGTTGCTGCCGCATGTATGACGGCAAACACAATTATACAAACAAGCCTGTTTTGCCACATTCGACTTCAATTCGGAGACAAAAGCGAAATAATAATATTGCTTAATCTAACGCCCCGTCTGGCATTCCCGAATAAGAAGTGATATTTTCACTTGGCTCATACCAAGTCGCTTTCGAATCCACAAAGGCATTAGCAATAGGCTTAACATCGTAGAGACTATCGACGCTAGAAAGTGCTACGCTAAAATATAAACTTTTATCCGCTGCGTAATTCATTAATCTAGAACCGCATCTTGAGCAAAACGCCCTTATTCCACCATGGCCAGAATACTCACTCAATAATTCAACACCCTTAATAAAACGCAATGTCTTGCCATTAGCAAAAGCTTGAGTCGCAAATGCAGCACCGTGAGATTTCCTACATTGAGTACAATGACAATTGAATATTTTATTATTAATAGCTTCTACTTCGTACTGAATCGCGCCACATAGACAACTACCTGAAACTAATGTCGACTCTTCACTCATAAGATCCTACCATTTTTATTTAAACACAAAGTGTTTTCGCTAAATTCATTGTCTTCAATCTACTCACTGCTAGACAATAGTTTTGCAATTGACAATTCTCCGAGCACTAATATTCATACTAAGATGTGTTATACTCTCATAGTGCTCTACTACTTATGGGCACCTCTAATTGTGTCTATTTGCACGCTGGCGGCGTTGTCGAACTTTTTAAAATGCGGGATCGCGCAGCGATAAACTACGTGTAAACTGCGCTTTTAAAAAGTTCTCCGCCTTGCCAGCGCACAAATATCCTAATTTTTAGAGGTGCCCTTATAGAGCTTTATCCACTATATTTTAATTGAAAGTAACTAATTATGGGAACTGTAACACAGATCACTAGAGCGAACTATTCCATAGGCGATCTAGTATGTCACCGTTTATTTGATTATCGCGGTGTTATTGTCGACATCGATCCAAACTTTCAGTCGACCGATGAATGGTATGAGGCGATGGCAAAAACTAATCCCCCTAAAGACAAACCCTGGTATCACGTCCTAGTGCATGGTGGCTCACACACCACTTATGTAGCCGAAAATAATATAGTGGCAGACGATAGTGGTGACCCGATAGAGCATCCAATGGTCGAACAATTTTTTTCTAAATTCGAAGACGGCCACTACACTAGCATAGACCAAACGAATTAATTCTAATTGAAACTAATATGTTCATTGTGTAGAGTATTCATGTCTACTCTACGCGAACGTTATGGAACCGACCTTATGAAGCGTTTTATCCCCGCCCTTGCCTTGATTATTTTTTTTTCAACAAATTTAGCATCAGCATCATCAAAAGATACGGAATTTAGCGCTAGAGTCGTAGGATTTAAATTTGCTGATGTGCCATTTGCCACAGACTGGCGTATGTCGGTATTAAGCACATCCAAACCCAGCGGTGTTGTGAATATATTGGCGAAAAGTAAAAACAAAATATTTATTAAATTTGATAAAATTGCGACCAATAAATCAATTCAAACATGGCAAATAGATCGGGACGGCAACAAGTTAACGGTAAAACCTAAACTAGTTAAAATTGAATTTTCTCCTAAATTAAATAAATCAGCTAAAGCTTCTCTATTTAAAATTAAGTATGATTTTTATCCCAAAGAAAACACAAAAAAAGTCAGAACCAAATTAAACATTTTTTACAAAGTAGCGGATGCAAAAACCGAAGTCCTTATAAATAAGTATTCATTCAGTTCTAAACGGGAGCTTAAAATTGGCAGCTTCAAACTAAAATTTAAAACAGCGAATAAAAAAGAAGCAAAACATGCGCTTAGGGGCATAAAAAATATTAGCAAAAATCCCTATGTTCTTACACTTGATTTTAAAGGTGATGTGGACCAATTGGCCGAACTTAAGTTTTACACGCTAGACGGCCAAAAAATTATAGCCTACCGAAAAAATATTTCAACCACAATAGCTGGCGTAGTAACAAAAATTACCCCGATGTATGTATTTTTAGAAAAAATTAATCAGGTCAAAATAAAGGCAAAATATTGGATAAGTTTTGAAGCAATTAAGATCCCAATTACTTTTAATATTCATACACACTTGTAGAGGAAACACATTAACATTATGAAGCGAATATTTGTTTTGATTTTGAGTTGCTGCATCGCGTTTTCGTCAACTTTAGCGTCTGATTATAGTGTGAAAGTGGTTGGATTCGAATTCGGAGATATCCCTATCCTCGGCGATAAAGATTTTAGATTATTTCAGTACAATAAACCCGGCGGTAAAGTCGTAGTTTTGATTCACAGTAAAACTAAGAAAATCGTTAGATTCAATAACAAAGCAAGCAAAACCTCAATAAAATCTTGGAAAATAAATTCACTCGGAAATAAACAAGTGTTTAGCCAAGGCGATCTTAAGCTTGACCAGCCCCCTAAAATAAACAGAGTTGCGAATGCAGCACTTATCGATTTTACCTATAATTTCTATCCCTCATTAAAACTAAAAAGCTTACACACTCACGGTCTAATGCATGTAAAAGTGGCCGACTCAAAAAAAACGACAACAATAAACAAATTTGAGTTTAAAAAAGGAAATATTATTAAAATAGGCAGTGTTAAATTGAAG
Organism: Gammaproteobacteria bacterium; assembly: GCA_003233075.1. GTDB lineage: Bacteria > Pseudomonadota > Gammaproteobacteria > SZUA-21 > SZUA-21 > SZUA-41. Next base: position 15,763 of record QIKQ01000095.1, on the reverse strand, counting down.
TTTTCGAAATCAACTTGGCACAAAGCGGTGAAAGGCAAGAAACAATTTCCTGGATTTTCCAAACGACCATTTGAAGTGGAATTTAATGTCACAGGAGACTTGGATGTTATCGCGGAAATTAAGTTTTTTCACTTAAATGGCAAGGAAATTAAATCAAGACAACACAACACAGCTCAAGTCAGCATTGAAAAAATAAAATATGCTTCTAGGAATTACCTGCTCGCTGAGAAGACAGCCGCAGTTTTAGTTAAAGCAAAATATTGGCACGGATTAAAAGAAATTAAACTCAAAGTCGCGATCGATATCCATTCGGCCAATTAATAGGTGCCGTGAAATAATTGTCGAGTCTTTATTGGCGCTGCGCGCTAACGGTCTGTTGTATTACAATGTATTATAAGAGATAGTGTCGAACACTATGCGTTTCGCTGCGCAAAGGTTCGCTCTCTACAGGGCACCTTCTTTTATTCGTAATGAACACCAACGATTTCATATTCTTTTTGACCACCAGGTGTATTCACGACAGCAATATCGCCTTCTTCTTTTGAAATCAACGCACGAGCAATTGGCGTATTGACTGAGATTCGGCCCTCTTCAACACTGGCTTCGTCATCACCGACAATTTGATAAGTGACCTCATTACCCGTTTCTTCGTCGACCAAATCGACGGTAGCGCCAAACACGACTTTGCCCTCCGGGTTTAATTTTGAAACATCAATAATTTGCGCCATCGAAAGTTTTGACTCAATTTCTTTAATTCTACCTTCGGCAAAACTTTGCTGTTCGCGTGCAGCATGATATTCAGCATTTTCTTTTAAATCACCATGTTCGCGAGCGGTCGCGATATCTTTAATAATTCGCGGACGTTCAACTGTTTTCAGTCTTTTTAGTTCAGCTTCTAGTTGTTCAGCTCCACGACTTGTTAAAGGGACTTTATTCATACAGTCACCTCCTTATGTAAATCTTGTAAACGATTAACACTGGTTTTATTTACTTCACTCAATGTCAAACACATAGCCTTAGCACCTGATAATGTTGTTGTATATGTCACTCTGTGATTCAACGCTTCCCGTCGAATTGAATAACTATCTAAAATAGCTTGCTTGCCCTTAGTGGTATTCACAATCAAATCAATTTCACCATTTTTAATCATGTCAACAATGTGAGGTCGACCTTCATTCACCTTATTCACTATTGAACATTCAACACCGGCTTGCTCGAATGACTTTGCGGTACCGCGCGTGGCGATAACATTAAAACCTGCATTAGCAAAAGAACGTCCAACTTCAACCGCGCTGCTTTTATCTTCAGATTTAACACTAATTAACACGGTACCTGAAGTTGGCATTTCAGTACTTGCGCCTAGCTGCGCTTTTGCAAAAGCCTCGCCAAAGGTACGACCCACTCCCATTACTTCACCAGTGGATTTCATCTCGGGACCGAGAATTGAATCTACACCAGGGAATTTAATAAACGGAAAAACAGCCTCTTTGACTGAATAATAGGCCGGAATTCGCTCTTTCACCACCCCTTGTTGCTTAAGACTGATTCCAACCATACATCTCGCGGCTATTTTAGCCAAAGGTATGCCAATCGCTTTTGAGACAAAGGGTACAGTTCTCGATGCTCTTGGATTAACCTCTAATATGTAAATATCCTCTCCCTGAATAGCAAACTGGGTGTTCATCAGGCCAATTACGCCTAATTCTAGCGCTAAATTACGTACTTGATCGCGTAATTGATCACAAATAGACTGTGATAATGTGTAAGGTGGCAATGAACACGCGGAATCACCAGAGTGCACGCCGGCCTCTTCAATGTGCTCCATAATGCCGCCAATCAAAACATCTTTGCCATCACAAATCGCATCGACATCAACTTCGACTGCGTCATTTAAAAATGAATCTAACAATACCGGCGACTCATTGGAAACCTGCACCGCTTCACGCATATAACGCTCTAATTCTTCATCGTTATAAACAATTTCCATCGCTCTGCCACCTAAGACATACGAAGGTCTTACCACTAAAGGATAACCCACTTCATTCGCTAGTTTCACCGCTTCACTTTCAACTTTCACGGTACGGTTTGGCGGCTGTAATATTTTAAGCTTTTTAATCAATTGTTGGAAACGCCCTCGATCTTCGGCTAGATCAATCGAGTCAGGACTAGTGCCAATTATCGGTGCACCCGCAGCCTCTAAATCATTCGCCAAATTTAACGGTGTTTGTCCGCCGTATTGCACAATGATTCCCACTGGCTTTTCTTTGTCGATCACCTCAAGCACATCTTCCAGTGTTAAAGGCTCAAAATAAAGTCGGTCTGAGGTATCGTAATCAGTAGAAACTGTTTCTGGATTACAGTTGACCATAATAGTTTCATAACCATCTTCACGCATCGCAAGTACTGCATGAACACAACAATAATCAAACTCGATGCCTTGGCCAATCCTGTTCGGCCCGCCACCTAACACCATTATTTTTTTTCGGTCGCTAACGTCAGCCTCACACTCTTGTTCATAAGTTGAGTACATATACGCTGTGTTACTAGCAAATTCTGCCGCGCAGGTATCAACCCGTTTGTAAACAGGCCGTACATTATGTGTTTTTCTTAATTCACGAATAACTTGCTCATTACTTTTTAGTAATCTAGCTAAGCGACGATCGGAAAAACCTTTCTGTTTAAGATAAAACAGTCGTTCTTTTGACAAGGCATCTAAACCTTGCTCAGCGACTTCCGATTCTATCTTTACCAATTCTTCTAGCTGAACTAAGAACCAGCGATCAATTTTAGTTAAATTAAATATTTCCTCTAAACTCAGGCCGCAGCGAAATGCATCCGCTACATACCACAATCTATCTGCTCCTGGAATATTAAGCTCGTGACGTAATTTAATTAAATAGTCTTCATCATCTTTATCAACAATCGAATCGAATCCATCACGGCCAATTTCTAAACCACGTATCGCTTTTTGCATAGACTCTTGAAAACTACGCCCGATTGCCATGACTTCACCAACTGACTTCATCTGCGTCGTCAATCGTGCATCAGCTTTAGGAAATTTTTCAAACGCAAATCGAGGAATCTTGGTTACTACATAATCAATGCTGGGCTCAAATGAAGCCGGTGTAGCGCCACCAGTAATCTCATTCTTTAATTCATCTAGGGTATAACCGACTGCAAGTTTGGCCGCTATTTTAGCGATAGGAAAACCAGTTGCTTTAGAAGCCAAGGCCGATGATCTAGACACTCGCGGATTCATTTCGATAATAATCATTCGACCATCATCTGGATTTATTGCAAACTGAACGTTTGACCCACCAGTATCAACGCCAATTTCGCGTAACACTTTAATCGATGCATTACGCATGATTTGATATTCTTTATCGGTTAGAGTTTGAGCTGGCGCAACCGTAATTGAATCACCTGTATGCACACCCATCGGATCAAAGTTTTCAATCGAACAAATAATAATGCAATTGTCTTTACTATCGCGCACCACTTCCATTTCAAATTCTTTCCAACCTAAAATGGATTCTTCAATTAATAGTTCATTCGTTGGTGACAAATCAAGTCCACGCTCACATATCTCAACGAATTCTTGTTTGTTATACGCAATACCACCACCACTGCCGCCCATGGTAAAAGAGGGGCGAATGACGGTTGGGAAACCTACTTGAGCTTGCACTTGCAAAGCTTCTTCTAAGCTATGTGCGATCGCAGCATCTGGCATATCCAAACCAATTTTTTCCATGGCAACTCTAAATTGATCTCGATCTTCGGCCTTATCTATTGCTTCTCGATTAGCGCCAATAAGCTCGACATTGTATTTTTCTAAAATACCTTCGCGTGCTAAATCCAATGCACAATTCAAAGCTGTTTGACCGCCCATGGTTGCTAAAATCGCTTCGGGTTTTTCCACCTCAATAATTTTTTCGACCGTCTGCCAGCGAACCGGTTCGATGTAAACTGCGTCGGCCATTTCAGGATCGGTCATTATTGTAGCGGGATTGGAGTTAACCAATATAACTCGGTAACCCTCTTCTTTAAGTGCCTTACATGCTTGGGCACCCGAATAATCAAATTCACAGGCTTGGCCAATGACGATTGGTCCAGCGCCGAGTATGAGTATGTTTTTTAAATCGGATCGTTTAGGCATATTACTTACTGCTCGCTTGAATGAGTTCAATAAAATGATCAAACAAACAGCAAATGTCATGCGGACCTGGACTTGCTTCTGGATGACCTTGAAAACCAAAGGCAGGTTTATCTTTGTGCTCAATGCCCTGCAAAGATCCGTCAAACAATGATCGGTGAGTGGCCTTAACATTACTTGGCAAGCTGTCCTCACTGACTGCAAAACCGTGATTCTGGCTAGTAATAAAAACTGATTTTGATTCCAAATCTTGTACTGGATGATTGGCTCCATGATGGCCAACAAGCATTTTTTCGGTTTTAGCGCCACTCGCGAGTGATAATAATTGGTGGCCTAAACAAATACCAAAGACAGGTATTTTTGTTTCTAATAGTTTTTTAATTGCTGTAATTGCATAATCACAGGGTTCTGGATCACCTGGACCATTTGATAAAAATATACCCTTAGGTTTGAGCGCAAGCACATCTGCCGCTGATGTTTGAGCAGGCACTACCGTCACTCGACAACCACGGTCAACTAACAGTCGTAGAATATTGCGCTTAACACCAAAATCGTATGCGACAACATGAAATGGTTTCTCAAACTCAGGACTAGAATAACCTGATTCTATATCCCAACTGCCTTCAGTCCAGACATAACTTGTATCGGTAGTCACTACTTTGGCCAAATCCATGCCCACTAAACCTGGAAATTCCCGGGCTTTGGCGATAGCCGTCTGCTCTACTTCTTTATTTATTGTTTCCGACGTCATTATGCAAGCATTTTGCGCGCCTTTGTCGCGCAAAATTCGCGTTAATCGGCGAGTATCGATTCCAGCGATGGCGACTACATTCTTTGCCTTAAGATACTCATCTAAACTTTGTTCGCTACGCCAATTACTGGCTAATAACGGTAGATCTCGAATGACTAAGCCAGAAGCAAACACTTGGTCCGATTCTTCGTCCTCAGTATTTACGCCAACATTACCTATGTGCGGATAAGTTAATGTAACAATTTGTCGACAATAAGAAGGGTCGGTAAGAATTTCCTGATAGCCAGTCATTGATGTATTGAATACCACTTCAGCAGAGACATCTCCGTCAATACCAATGGATTGCCCATGAAACAGACTTCCATCTGCTAATGCCAAGAGCGCCGGCTTAGTCAAAAAAACCTCCTGATTTTAGGTACATACATAAAAGCGGGAAACCCTTGCAGATTATTCCCGCTTAATTATTCTGTCGAAAGTGTAAACAGGCCTTTCGAAGCCGCAGACATTGTACTGGATCACGCTATAACAGGAAAGTGACTTTTAAGATTATTTTTCAAGCAGCACAATATGGGTAATATTAAAAGTTTTTTAGGAGACAAAAGGCTAAAATTCTGCGGCCAAGACATTTTTGCTAATTAAATTCAATTTGTTACCCTCTTTAGATTGAGCGATAATTCAGATCTACTATCCCTATCTGGCAACAGATTTAATTAGTTAGGAAATAGAACTTAATGAGCAAGCCCAATATACTCATTGTTGAAGACGAACCGGCCATCAGAGAAATGGTAGCAATGGCATTGACACCAGCTGGGTTTGTGCTGTCTGAAGCTTGCAATGCTAAGGATGCTCTCAATTTGGTGAGCGATAATATTCCCAGTCTAATTTTGCTCGACTGGATGCTGCCCGACATGAGTGGCCTAGATATAGCTCGTCGGCTAAAACGCAATGAAAGCACTCAAGATATTCCAATTATTATGTTAACCGCGAGAGTGGATGAAAATGACAAAATTAGAGGCCTTGAGGCAGGGTCTGACGATTACATCACCAAGCCATTTTCGACGAGAGAATTGATTGCTCGAATTAATGCCGTTTTACGCCGCAGCAATAATACACTTAAACAAGCAATTAATATTGATGGTCTGGAACTCAACCCAAATACGCATCGCGTGACTATCGACAATGAAGCAGTTACCATGGGTCCAACAGAATTTCGATTATTGCGATTTTTTATGACCCATCCGGAACGGGTTTATACGCGAAATCAACTTATTGATCATGTTTGGGGTGGAAATGTTTATATTGACGAACGAACGGTCGACGTACATATTCGTCGATTACGAAAAGCATTAAACCCTCAGGATTTTTCTAAAATGGTGCAAACTGTACGCGGCACAGGATATCGTTTCTCTAACAAAGTATGAATATGTCCAAAGCATGGTCCATTGAATTAATTCGAATAGTTTTGCTCATCCTTGCTGCTTTATTTTTAAGTGGCTTGTTCTCTAGTTTCTTAACAAGTTTAATTTTCATATTTTCTCTCTATCTAATTTGGCATTTATATAACTTTCTGAAGCTATTTGAATGGCTCGCAAATTATAAAGAACACCCTCCTAAGTCAGCTGGAATTTGGGGCGAAATATTTAACCAGCTTTATAAAGTTCAGCAACGCAGCACCGCTGATAATAAGCGTTTAAAACGCCAGCTGGCTCGCTTTGAAGAATCCGCTACGGCACTTCCTGATGGTACCGTGATTTTAAATAAAAAGGATATAATCGAGTGGTTTAATGAAGCTGCCGAACGTTTGCTAGGCCTGCGACGACAGCGTGACTACAATCAACGTATTGACAATCTAGTTCGCCACCCTATTTTTACCGAATATTTAAATGGTAATGATTACGAAAGCATAATCGAAATGCCGTCGCCTGTGAACCAAAACATCATATTACGAATTCAACTGGTACCCTATAGAAATAAGCAAAAATTATTGTTGGCACGTAACGTCACTCGTTTACATAATTTGGAATTAATTCGCCGCGACTTTATTGCCAATGTGTCTCACGAACTACGCACTCCCTTAACTGTGATTACTGGTTTTCTAGAAAATTTTGAAACAAGCGTTAATGATAAATCTCAATCCACACCGCCAAACTGGGATAGACCCATCCAATTAATGCAAGAACAAAGCTCGCGTATGTTAAGCATTATTGATGATTTACTGTTTATTTCACGCTTAGAAACAGACACGACATCAGGTAAAAAAGAGCTTGTTGATGTTTCAAGTCTTCTTGGCTGTCTAAAAGAAGACGCAATCAATTACAGTGGCATATATAATCATCATGTCGAATTAGAGGCAGATGAATCACTGCAACTCAAGGGTGATCAAAACGAGTTATTTAGTGCCTTCTCAAACTTAATAATCAATGCAATAAAATACACAGGCCAAGGTGGTAAAATCAAAATAAGATGGTTTGCCTCTGCTACTAATGCAGCAGTCTTTGAAGTAAAAGACAGTGGAATTGGTATTGCTTCACAACACTTACCTCGACTTACTGAACGTTTCTATCGCGTTGATGTGGGCCGATCTAGGCAACAAGGCGGCACTGGATTAGGTTTAGCTATTGTTAAACATGTCTTAATTCGTCATAACGCGATGCTCGAAGTTGATAGTGAAATCGACAAGGGAACTACTTTTCGCTGCGTATTTCCAGAATCCTTATCGGTAAGAACCTAAACCTGAGAAACTAGTAAACGGTGCGCCCTAGCTAGCGAAATTTGCTTGTCACAAAACTGTCATGTTTGTTTCATATTAGTGTCACTAAGCCCATCCATAATTAAAGTCATAATCAAATATATATCATGACTGCCTATATATTAGGAGCACTAAATGAAAATTAAAACTTACATGTTAAGCGCGAGTTTCGTCGCATCAATTACATTAACAGCTCATTGTTTCGCTTTCGCTAAAGTAGACGCTAAAATTGCTGACTATATTAAAGTGAACGGCATATCAGGCAAAGTTAACAGCAATGGCTCCGATACCTTAGCGAATCTAATGACCCTATGGACAGAGGCATTTAAACATCGATATCCAAATATCGATATTCAAATTCAAGCCGCAGGCTCATCAACTGCACCTCCATCTCTCATTAGCGGTACGGCGAATCTTGGTCCTATGAGTCGGAAAATGAAAGATATGGAATCACAAGCATTTGAAAAAAAACACGGTTATAAGCCGACTTATATTCGCGTCGCAATTGACGCGCTTGCGATTTACGTCCATAAAGATAATCCTGTTAAAGGTCTCAGCTTAGCCCAACTTGATGCCATTTACTCTTCAACTCGTAAATGCGCTTACAAATCCGAAATTAAAAAATGGGGTCAACTCGAATTAACTGGCAGCTGGAAAGACCGTAGTATACAACTCTATGGCCGCAACTCAGCGTCTGGAACCTATGGTTACTTTAAGAAAAAAGCGCTTTGTAAAGGAGATTTTAAGAGTAATGTAAATGAGCAACCTGGCTCATCATCCGTAGTCCAGTCGGTTACCACTTCAATTGGAGCCATAGGCTACTCAGGCATTGGTTACAAAACCTCGGGTGTACGTGCCGTTCCAATTGCGAAAAAACCGGGAAAACCCTACATTAAAGCAACAGCTGAAAACGCCGCAAAAGGAAAGTACCCCTTAGCAAGATATCTTTACGTTTATATAAATAAGCATCCCAAAAAGCCACTAAGCCCGCAAGTAAGAGAATTTCTTAAATTTGTTCTAAGCAAGCAAGGCCAGCAAGTGGTCATAAAAGACGGTTATATCCCAATTCCTAAGAAGATCGCTGATAGAGAATTAAAAAAGTTGAAATAATATTTCGTTTTTGGGTAGCCTACAGGAAGCGTTCGTAGAACGCTGAGTGCAGGCCAATGCCATTAACTTAAGCTTTGTTACAAAATTAAGTAGCCTGTAGGTGGCGTTTGTAAAACGCCAAGTACAGGGAAATAGTAACGATTTGAATAGATTTCCCTGTACTCGCTGCGCTCCTACAGGCTACAAAATTTAATTATTCTTAAGTTAATGGCATTGGAGTGCAGGCTACATTAATCGTATATTGTCACAAAGCTGTCATATAGGTCTATTACCATACTAATATGAGCTCCGAGCCAAATATTCAAAAATCCAGTTCTCGTATTCAAAAATATCGGGGTTTCAAAGACAGCCTTGCACGCTATATAGTAAACGCAGGTGGTTACAGTGTCATTCTTGCGATATGCCTTATTTTTCTCTATTTACTTTACGAGGTTGTACCGCTTTTCTATGATACTGAAGTGACTAAGGTATCTGAATATGTCATGCCAGGCGATAGCAGTAAAACTTTATATTTATCGACTGAAGGTCGCTTAGTTATATCAACTCGAGTGACCGAAAAAGGCAAAGTGTATTTTTTCAATACCAATACAGGAAAAGTAACTCATACCGAACAAATAAAATTACCTAACAACAGCAAAATAATCAGTTTTTATAAAACCGAACCAAACAAAAAGGGAATAGTAGAGAAAGACGAAGAACTAGAAGGCAAAGAAATTGTTGTATTTGGTTTAGATACTGGCGAAGCTATCATAGCCAGACATTTCTTTGAAGTCAGTCACGACGAAAAAGGCAATCGCATAATTACAGCAAAACTTGATTATCCATTTTCTGGAAAACCAATTGTCATTAGCAAGCAAAAACGTCTTGAAAAAATTAGCGCGGAATGGGACGAAGATGGCATTAGCATCATTACACACGATAGCGACGGTAAAATAAAATTAAGCTATCTTGAAAAAGCAAGCACACTTGATGAAGATGAACCCGCCGAATTTGAACAAAGCCAAATTACGATCACAGAATTAGCCGTTGAATCAGTTAAACAAATCCTTGTAAACAAAGAACAAAAATGGGTTTATGTATTACACAAAAATAATGGATTATCTTTTTACGATATTAGCGATAAAAAAACCGCGAAATTACTTCAACATATTCCCTCACTAACACCACAAGCAAATGTAAGCGACATGCGGTTTTTAGTGGGTGGCACTTCTTTGTTGATCGGTACTGATGCTGGCAAGCTAATGCAATGGTTTCCGGTTCGAGACCAGAACAATAATTATAGTCTAATTAAAATTCGTGAATTTTCACAACAAAATGCAAAAATAAGTAGCATCAGTACAGAATATAGTCGCAAGGGATTTGCCGCTGTTGATAGCAAAGGTCATCTTGCAATCTATCATTCAACTGCTGATCGAATCCTCTATAACGAATTCCTAACTAAAAAACCAATATTAGCTGTCTATCTCGCACCCAGAGCTGATGCTGTACTAATTGAAACTGTCTTAGTAGCTAATCAATCAAATTCATCATCAACTAGATCACTTCAGTTTTGGCATATAAAAAATAACCACCCCGAAGTATCCTGGTCTTCTTTGTGGGGCAAGGTCTGGTATGAAAACCACCCAGAAGAAAAATGGATTTGGCAAAGCACCGCATCACATGATGTAGAGCCAAAATTTAGCTTAATGCCATTATCCTTCGGCACCCTAAAAGCTGCGTTTTACGCCATGCTCATTTCCATACCTTTGGCGATTTTGGGTGCGATCTTTACCGCCTACTTTATGGCATCCAGAATGCGCAAGGTAGTCAAACCTAGCATTGAGATCATGGAAGCCCTACCAACGGTTATCATTGGTTTCTTAGCTGGTCTATGGCTTGCCCCATTAGTTGATAAAAATTTAACAGGTGTCTTTCTAATATTGGCGACTCTTCCCTTAGGTATACTACTTGCCAGTTACTATTGGAACCGCGTACCGTCACGCTATCGACATAAAATTCCTGATGGATGGGAAGCAGCATTACTAATACCTGTGATTATATTAGTCGTCTGGTTGACGTTTAATGTACTTGGTCCCATTTTCGACAATCTTTTCTTCGATGGCAGCATGAGCCACTGGCTAGGTACAGGAGAAAACAAGATAGACTATAAACAACGTAACTCCATCATTATCGGATTAGCGATGGGTTTTGCTGTTATACCAACTATTTTTTCAATTGCAGAAGATGCAATTTTCGCTGTACCAAAACATCTCACTCAAGGTTCACTTGCACTCGGTGCAACTGCCTGGCAAACCTTATCGCGCGTGGTATTACTGACCGCCTCTCCAGGTATGTTTTCCGCGGTCATGATCGGTTTTGGCCGCGCTATCGGCGAAACTATGATTATTTTAATGGCGACCGGCAATACCGCAATTATGGATGGCAGTATATTTACCGGAATGCGTACTCTCTCTTCCAACATTGCGACCGAATTGCCGGAAGCAGCACAACACAGCACCCATTTTAGAATTTTATTTTTAACTGCATTAGTCTTATTTTTGTTTACATTTGTATTTAATACAATTGCTGAAATTGTCCGTCAACGCTTAAGAAACAAGTATAGTAATCTCTGATGAAAAAATGGTTTAAAAGTGGAACTCCTTGGATTTGGCTCAATGCTGGCGCAATTGCTGTCTGTATATTAATGGTAGCCTCAATAATTTTACTAATCGCATCTCGCGGTATGGTTTATTTTTGGCCGAAAGACGTAATGGTCGCAGACTATAATGAACCTACACAAAAAAAGGTGCTTGTCGTTGGTGAATTACAAAACAGCAAGACAGTTCCGGCAATCGTCATCAAGGAAGGCAATGAAAACATTCCAGTACCAAAAGACAAGTTAGAATTTGAACGCTATCTTATTAAAGAATCAATTCTAAAGGGTGATAAATACAAAATTGTGTTTCGGACCTATTTAAAGGATTTCCTAAAGTCGATTCAGTATCCAAAAAATATAGTGGTGGTAGAGCAGCGCAGCGGTGGAAACTTTTACGGCTATTTTCATGCTATTAAACAAAAAGACAGCGTCATTGATAAAGAAAATATTGCGGGCTCACTGGATAAACTACTTGATCGAGCAACTGAATTGCACGATCAAATTTACGAAATCGAAAAAGACGATATTGGCACTATCAATTACAAAAAATCTAATTTAAATTTAGAAAAAATAAAATTGGATTTCTACAAAGAAAAAGACATTCGTAAATATCAAAGCTTAAAAATTTCGGAAGCCAAACTAGACGCGGAGAATGATAAACTAAAAACCAAGTTGCTAAGCTTGCGCCAAAAAATTAATCGAGATATTTTAGTTTTTAAAACCCAAGATAATAAAACCTTTGAAATAAATCTGGCCAATATAATTCGCATTTATCAACCAAACCAATTGTCTGTGTTTGGGAAATCTATATTGTACGTGGAAAAATTTTGGGAATTTTTGTCCGATGATCCTCGCGAGGCAAATACCGAAGGTGGAATATTTCCAGCCATATTGGGCACCGTTGTCATGGTCATACTAATGACAATATTGGTCACTCCGATCGGAGTAATCGGCGCAATATATTTACGCGAATATGCGAAACAAGGTGTCCTCATACGCATCGTCAGAATATCTGTTAACAACTTAGCCGGTGTACCGTCCATAGTTTTCGGTGTATTTGGACTTGGTTTTTTTGTTTATGTTCTTGGCGGAAGTTTAGATGTCTTTTTCTATCCTGAACGTGTAGACAGCAATATTACGACTTTTGGTTCTCCCTCTCTAATGTGGGCTGCGCTTACTCTCGCATTATTAACCCTGCCCGTCGTTATTGTGGCAACAGAAGAAGGACTTTCTCGGGTACCACGTGCAATTCGGGAAGGCAGTTTAGCACTTGGTGCAACTAAAGCTGAGACCCTATGGCGTACAGTTCTACCTATGGCAAGCCCTGGCATGATCACCGGCCTTATACTTGCAATTGCTCGAGCAGCTGGAGAAGTAGCACCGCTGATGTTGGTTGGAGTTGTCATGTATAGTCCTTCTCCACCTATCGATCTTAACCCACCCTTTTTACATGTAGATCGCACCTTTATGCATTTAGGTAATCACATCTACGGTCTTGCTTTTCAGAGTCCAGATTCAGAGGCTGTTCAACCTTTGGTCTTTGCTACCGCTTTCATACTGGTTATGGTCATAATCATTTTAAATTTAACGGCAATTTCAATCCGCAATCGTTTACGCGAAAAATATCGCGCTCTTGAAAATTAGAGTACTGAGGTTACACAATGAGCAAAGATTCAAGTAAAACACACTCAATCAATATTGGAGCCATGCGTGAAAAACCAAATGACAATACTAACCACATAGAAAATGAAACCGTCGCAATTGAAGCAAAAAATCTTGAATTATATTATGGCGACAAAAAAGCCTTAAATGCGATTAACTTATCAATTCCTGAAAAAAAGGTAACTGCTTTTATTGGCCCAAGTGGCTGTGGCAAATCTACCTTACTTCGATGCTTTAATCGCATGAATGACCTAGTTGATATTGCACGAGTTGAAGGTGAGATCTTGTTGCATGGAAACAACATTTACGATAAATCAGTGAATGTATCGGATCTTAGGCGAAAAGTAGGCATGGTATTCCAAAAACCAAACCCATTCCCAAAATCTATATTCGAGAATGTCGCCTATGGCCTTAGAATTCAAGGCACCAACGATAAAAGAAAACTAGATGAAGTAGTTGAACGTTCATTAAAAAGCGCTGCTCTGTGGGATGAGGTAAAAGATCGCTTAGATGATAATGCACTCGGCTTATCAGGAGGCCAGCAACAACGCCTAGTAATCGCACGAGCTATTGCGATTGAACCTGAAGTTTTGCTACTGGATGAGCCTGCCTCAGCACTCGATCCAATCTCAACACTAAAAATTGAGGAACTGATCTACAAATTAAAATCTGATTATACTATAGTAATAGTGACACATAATATGCAACAAGCTGCCCGAGTTTCAGATTACACTGCATTTATGTATATTGGCGATTTAATTGAATTTTCAGATACTAACACTTTATTTACTAATCCTATCCAAAAGCAAACAGAGGATTATATTACCGGTCGTTACGGTTAACAATAATTGACATTCGGTACTCAATCGGTACCCAATCTGTAGCAAGGAAAAAACCATGGACAACATGAACATCGACCATCATATTTCACAGCAATTTAATGTTGAATTAGAAGATTTACGCAATAACGTATTAACAATGGGCGGCATGGTCGAGCAACAACTGACAGATGCCATGACCGCTTTAGTCGAAAACAATGCTGCGTTAGGTGAAATTGTCATCACCAATGACTACAAAGTGAATGCGATGGAAGTTTCAATCGATGAAGAATGTTGCGGTATTCTTGCCAGACGTCAACCTACTGCCGGCGACTTACGCCTAATTGTTGCCATTATTAAAACCATTACAGATTTAGAGCGAATTGGAGATGAGGCTGAAAAAATCGCAAAAATGGCAGTACATTTAGCGGATCTTGGTGACCAAAAAAGTCCTCTAGATTCCTTACAGCACATGGGTGACACTGTCCGTAAAATGTTACGCAATGCATTGGATACGTTTGCAAGACTAGACGTAGAACAAGCCATCGAGACAGCAAAGCGTGACGCGAAAGTTGACAACGAATATGAAGCCATAAGTCGACAAGTCATCACCTTTATGATGGAAGACCCGAGAATTATTACCCGTTCTTTAGATATCATGTGGTCAGCCCGAGCACTAGAACGCATAGGTGATCACGCGCGTAACATCTGCGAGTACGTCATCTATCTTGTCAAAGGCCGCGATGTACGCCATACCAGTTTTGAACAAATGGAAGCAGAAGCTCGTAAGGGTCGATAGATTTTAGTATAGCTCTATGCAAAGACCCAGCACTGCATTTATATTACAATAAAGTAAGCTAACAGAAATATTTAAATAGAGAATGTTTCTAAATAAGAAAAGACAATTAATGAAATAGCAATTATTATTTTAAGTACGAATATGAATAGAAAAAATCTAATAATAAACCATCCTACTAGATACTCCATAGCCAATTGAATAGTGCCTGCCGAATATTCATGTTTAAATTCGTAATGCCAATACTTGCCACAATTTAAGCACTTGGTGTTTTTATATATAATTGATCACTGCTGTCCCGTTAAGATAATAAATAATTTAAATCTGACTAATTACTTAATATCACTAAACGATTTAAATAAAGATGACATAAGCTGCCGCCACTCGTCTTTTCGAGAAGCCCTGTTTTACAGGGCGGTCGCTCACGGCCTTCCGTGGCCTACACGACATAAGACCATCCATGGTCAAAACGAAGCAATCTCCTAATCATTTTCGCCATTCTTTTTCTAAAAAATACCATTTATTTTACGAGATTGCTCCAGCGACGTAGGCCGCTTCGCAAAGACGAATATTTTCTAATTTCATGTCTCCATCTACTATTCTCTCATTTTTACTTTAAATTACTGCGTTTCGTGAAATAGGACTAAAGTAATGGGACGGCAGTGACTCAAAATCTACTATTTAATTATAATATAAAGGCGCTGTAGTAGGCCAGTGCATAGCCTACCGAAAGTGGCACAGTGAATCAATTAATAAGATCAATATTAGCTTAAAAACGAGTCATTTAGTAAAAGGTGTAAATGTGTCATATCCCTCATGCAACCTACTAAATGGTAGTAGTTGCTAAGGAAATTCAAGTTAAGCCATGGAAAATCATTTGTCGGTACTGCCAATGTACATAGTAGCAAATGACTAATTAATGGTGGATACGCTGCGGTAGCTAATTAAATGTTTCAATCTGAACTAATGTGTTAATTTAAAGCGCTATTTCGAGCGTTTGACTTTTGATTTAAAATTAGTAAATTAATCGAAATACAAGCTAAAGATAGCTTTTCTGTAGCCATTGACGACTATTTTTGTTAAATGTGA
>QIKQ01000026.1 GCA_003233075.1 Gammaproteobacteria bacterium | reverse complement strand
GCTTCAAAAATTAGCTTATCCGGTCGTAAAATATTTACGAATACGACCGCGTATGCAGGCACAGCAATCGACCTTTCGCTTGCAGTTAATGTCTTGGATGAAAATAATGCCGCAATCAATCTAACGATGCTTGGCATTGCTTCGCAAACAGCAGCGTATCGTACTGATTTATTGAAGTGGTCGCGAGGAGTCGATATTAAAGACTATGACGGCGATACAAATGTGACTGAAGTACGTAATCAGATTGGTGATCCCTTGCATTCACGACCTGTCATTGTTACTTACGGTGGTACAGATGCTAATCCAGATACCTCAATCTTTTTTGGCACCAATGAAGGATTCATTTATGCAGTCGACGGCGAAACAGGCTTGGAACAATTTGCCTACATACCATTTGAGTTACTGTCAAACCTTAACACTTTTTATGTAAATTCAAGTGCTCCAACGCGGCCTTATGGCTTAGATGGTACGATTACAGTATGGGTTAAAGATGTAGATGGTGATAATCAAATTGAAGCGACAGATGGAGATCATGTTTACATTTATTTTGGTATGAGACGCGGCGGTCGAAATTATTACGCCATGGATGTGACTGATCGCAGTAAACCCAAGTTACTTTGGACTATCACTCCTGCGACTACGGGTTATTCTGAGCTTGGCCAGACTTGGTCCGCGCCAATAAAAGCAAAAGTGCTAATCGATACGACTGAAACTGACGTCCTAATATTCGGTGGTGGCTACGACGAAGATCAAGACTCCTTTACTGTACGTACAATCGATAATCAAGGTCGAGCGATATTTATGGCAGATGCGAAGACAGGTGCATTAATATGGTCTGCTGGTGTGAGTACAGGTGTGTTTAACAATAAGCTGACGGCGATGGAATACAGCATACCGTCTGACATTCGCGTTATTGATACCAATGGAAATGGTTATGCCAATCAACTTTGGGTAGGTGATATGGGTGGTCAAATATTTCGCTTTGACATAATTAATGGCGCTAAACTGATAAAAGATTTGGTGACTGGTGGAGTCGTTGCATCGGTGAGTGGTTCGACGATATCAACTAATCGACGCTTCTATTATGCGCCCGATGTATCGCTGATTAAAAAGAACGGTGCCTTATCGTTAAATATAGCCGTGGGATCTGGTTGGCGAGCCCACCCCTTGGATTCGGATGTGATTGATCGGTTTTATAACTTTACATCTACCGATGTTTACGTAGCACCGGCAACTTATTCGTCATGGAGTGAGTCTGACCTATACGATGCGACGGCAAATTTGATTGGTCAAGGTACGACTAGTCAAAAATCAGCTGCTTTAAGTACTCTTTCCTCGAAGAACGGTTGGTATATCACGATGGAGAACAGTGGCGAGAAAATACTCGCGCCAAGCGTAACGATTAATAACCAAATATTATTTACATCGTATATTCCCAATATTGCAACCAGTGGCTGTCAAGCAGCACAAGGTGGTGGTCGTACTTATATTATCAATGCAGCTGATGCAACGCCAGTTTTAAACTTGGATTCGATTGGAAACCTAACCAACTTAACCAAAGGGGATCGATTTTATCAATTGGCTCGTGGCGGCATACCGCCTACACCAACTCCGTTTTTCCCGGATAGTGGCGGTGCTCCAATAGTATTGGTTGGACCTGAAAAAGCGCCAGCTCTAAGTTTTGGCGAGTTGACTGGAAAAACATATTGGTTTGAAAGAACATTCTAGGAAAAAGGAGCAGGATAATGAAGACTGAAAAGGGTTTTACGTTGATAGAATTAATGGTAGTGGTAGCGATACTTGCAATTATCGTCACTATTGGCTATCCCTTGTATATAGAGCAATCTTATAAAGCACGTCGGGCAGACGCTAAAGTTGCGATAGTGGATGCTGCTGCAGTATTAGAACGTTGTCGTACCAATACTAATACTTATGTAGGCTGTTATGCCAATCAGGTATCTCCTGAAGGATATTATGATTTAAGTGCGGCGGCTGCCGCTAATACCTATACCATTACTGCTGCAGCAAAGTCAGGCGCCGCACAAGCTAAGGATACAAAATGCGCTAGTTTTACGTTAACCCATACTGGGGCAAAATCAGCGACTTCGTCAGATTGTTGGTAAAACGGCAAGGTGCCTGACCCCTACATAACATCAGGCTTAGCAGCTTCATCTATTTATACTATTAGACCTGATGTTATGTAAGGGGTCAGGCACGCTTGCGGGGCAAAGTCAGCGACTTCTTTAGATTGTTGGTAATGGTTCGTATAAAATTTCAGGTGTAGTTTTAGTTGAGGACTGGTTAGATAACCAGTTCTTAAAATTAATAGGTGGCATTGGATCTGATATAATAAAACCTTGAGCGTAATCTGAGCCTAATATTTCGACCAAATCCCACAAATCGTGGGTTTCGATTCCAACCGATACTACATTCAGTCCTAAATTGTGTGCTAGATTAATTGTTGAACGAACAATTATAGCATTATTGTCATCAGTCATCATTGTGCTAACAAATGATTTATCAATTTTAATCGTACTAATAGGTAAACGTTTAATTATACTGAGAGATGAATTGCCAGTACCATAATGATCAATTGCAAGTTTAATTCCAAGAGAGCTAGCTGCAAATAAATTATCAAGCACTAACCTCGAATCAGACATAATTGCTTCTTCAGGTATGTCTAACATAAGTTTTGTTGGGTCAAAATTATACTTTTCTAAAGTTAGCTGCAAAATTTCAATAAAACGTGAATCTTTTAGGTTATGTATTGAGATGTTAACGGAAATAGTATTGATTGATTGCTCAGCTGACAGAGTAATTTCAAGGTACGCTGCGAGTGCCTTGTCGAGCACCCATTGCATTAATAACTGAACTAATCCGTGATGTTCTGCAATAGTAATTATATCATAAGCAGAAACAAGTCCATGCGTATCATGTTGCCAGCGTATTAAGGTATCAACGCCAACTATTTTTTTAGTTTTTATGTTACTGATGGGCTGCAATGCCAGTTCCAACTGATCGCTATTTATCGCTTCAGAAAGACCATCAATAATTCGAATGTGTGAATCCGATTTCTCGTGCAAACTGCTGTTATAAACAAAATAAGAATTATTATTTCGTTTGGCTATGTACATTGCCATATCGGCGCATTTAAGCAAGGACTCTGCATCCAAGGCGTGTTGTGGGTAGTTAGCGATACCTATACTAGCACCAATATAAAGAGAATTTTGATCAACATTCATTACTTTCGATATTGCTTCTGTGATTTTTTCAGCGACGATAACCGAGTGTTCTTGATCTGAATCAATTAATAGAATCGCAAATTCATCACCACCCCATCGCGCGATGGTATCTGTTTCGCGTAATATTTCTTTAACTCTGTTGCCTGCCTGATCTAAAACATGGTCGCCAATATGATGCCCTAAGGAATCGTTGATATCTTTAAATCGATTTAGGTCCAATATCATTAAGCCTAATTGAGCATTTTCGTGCCCTTGGGAAATACATTCATCTAACTTGGACTCAAGTAGATAGCGATTAGGTAAACTGGTGAGACGATCATGTAAGGCTTGGTGCTCCAGGAGTGATTGACGTACTTGAATTTGATTACGCATAAAAGAAAATGCGGTAACCATATTTTGAGTTTCTCGAAATTCAACGCTAGGCATTTCATAACTGTGATCGCCTGAGGCTTCTGCATGCAAGGCTTCGGTGACAAGTTGAATAGGCTTGAGTATTGCTGAGTCAAAATATTTGTAAGCTAGTAATATTATTAATAATCCAAAGAAGGTGAGTGTCCATAATGCGACAATTATTCCATTTGCTGTTTTTGATAGAGTACTTAAATCATAACTAGAAGAAGAATCAATTTTTTCGATTATTGCTTGCAAATACTTCGAAATATTAATATAACCGGGTTGTATTTTACCGATGCGAATTATTCGGTCTGTTCGCCAATTGGCACTGGCGTTAATTATTTTAACAAGTTGAAAATCTCGGTGCCAGGCTGTTGAGGTATTTATCATTTTATTTATGGCAATACTTGTTTCTATATCCAGTTCTTTTTTATCGTTAATAGATTTTAAATCTGTGAGTAATCGAACCAATTCAGCGTAAAAAGTCTCGATATCTTTTGCTTGAGTTACAAGTGACTCTTCTGCGATAGAAGTTAATCGATTAATTAAATACATTCGAAAATTGGTAACGATACGCAACCATATCCAACGAGCTTGTAAAATTTTCATACGTACTGTTTTTTGCTCATTCGTTGAAGTCGATAATTCTTCCAAGGCATTTCGTGCAGCGCTCATGTATGTCCGATGTAAAGGTAACATTGTGGAGCGCGCATAATAAAGCGCGGGAAATTGTTTATCAATATTTAGTCGAGTATAGAGTAGAGATTTAGAGTTATATCGTAGCTTGCTCATTTCATGACGTAATTTATCTAACTCAGGTTGGATGTCAAATGTCCTAGACCACCACGTCGCTTCAAGTTGATTTAAATAATTAAGTGCAACTGAAAATTCGATTTTCCATTTATTAACGGATGATAGTTTTGCTGATAGTAGATGATCACTAATGATATTGTCGCTTCGCGCCAGAGCACTTTGAATATGATAGACTTGTTTTAAGACTTTTTTATGGGCATCAATATTTAGGCTACTTTCGTTTGAGACCTTATCAACATATATCTGAGCAGATATAGCGCAGAGCAGTAAAAGACTGGCGATAAGCACTGCCGCTAGTAAATAACGCCGACGAACACTTGGAGTTGTTGATTTTATTTTATTTTGAAACACCATGCACACAACTATACAGCGTACTCATACTCTACTTGTTAGATGAATATGAAATAATCCTTCCCTGACCATTGTTACTCTACGAGTTGAAAATTCAACTGGAGATGAAAGTCAGCATGTGAAATTTATTAAGTGATGTAAATTATTATTATTTTCCCCGATCTAATACCCTGACTAAACAAAGGTATATTAATTTTTTTAATTGTTGCTGAAAGTATAGACTATATGTAAAAAATGGCTTTAAATCTGTTTAGAAACTATTTATGGGTCAATTGTTTTCCCTTCTAGCTGACAATTATCCATAAGTAAAAATAATGTGGTTTCATAAGATTTATGAATAATAAGTATCTCAATATTGGAAATATTGTTTATATTTTTTTGTTATAAATTAACTAAGTACAGCTAAATATAAGAACTAATAAAAACTTTTTAGATTGAATTATTAAAAGTATTTTACCAGTTCAAGTTGAACGTAATTATTATTACGTTGCGAATAAAGTACGCTGGTGGGTTTGGTGTTACTAGAAAAGCGTCCTTCAATTGACAATTTAAAGGACTGTTTAAGGCGTCTGGAGAATTCGAAAAAATAAGCTTTTTCTTCGTTATTTAGATCGATAATAAAGCCAAATAGTAATTCAGATGACGCGGGATCGTTAAAGGCTACTCGGCTAGCCAGTAGAACATCGTTGTCAAACGGAGTGAGCGCAGGGTTTTCTCGGTCGTCGTATAAGTATTCCACTAACAAGCCAAGATCGGCTTTGCTTTTTCTAAATCCAGATAAGGTGTATTCGAAGCCAGTCGTGAGCGCAGAATAACTAGCACTATTTGAGCGGCGTTTTATTGCTTCAAGTTTCCAAAGCCACTTACCTATGGTAGCTTGCAAATCGAGACCAGTTTGATCGATTAACTCATATCTGGGAATAAGTACATTATCTCCAGCACCGTTTACTGTAGGAATAAAATTAGGCGAACGACTTGTTCCTGAAAAATAGGATAAGCCAATGTCCCATATTTTAATGGTTCTAGACCAACGAAAGGCATAATCAATCTGTTTTTCTTTTTTACTGGACTCGTATTGTGTTAAATCAGTATCAACATAAGCGTTTGACCTTAAGCGGCCATTAAGTCCAGCAAATGTGCGTTCGCGAAAGTAGGGTAATATAAATAAATCAATAGTGCTAGCCTGTGGTTTTAAAATTAAGTGAACCATAGGCTGGCCGAGTTTATCCTCACCATCAGTTGATTCAACGGAATCTGTTTGGTTAATAATATCTACTAAATGTTGTGACTCAGTGACTCCCCAAAATACTTTTCCTATGCCAATTTTGAGTTCCCATTTGCGGCTAGTTTTATGCAGCATAAAGTCACGCAAGTCACCGTGCGTGCGTTCTTTGTCATTTTCGTCTATTCTAAAGAAGGGCGTTATTGTCAAGCTTAACTTTTTATTTTTCCATTCTTTAAATATTTCAGTTTCAAACCAGATTGATAAGTTATTACCATGTTGGCGAGAATCTAAAGCGGAATCTTGGAATAAGCGCGTTTCAAAACCAATTTTAGAATTAAACTCAAAACCTGATTTAGATTTTTTTGCTTGAATGTAGGGGGCCCAAAATAATACAAAAAATAGAAAGAGTAGTAGTAACTTGTTTAATGAAAATTCGTTTTTCATGGTTTTAATACATATCAATAAATAGAGTCGCGGCCATTGTTATACACAGTCGCGACGTTGGTAGTAGTGAGACAGAGAATTGATTGATGTTTTTAGTTCGCACGCTAGTCTATCGGGCTCGTTTTAACGCATTTACATCAAAATCACTTTTAGTAAAATTATTACCGAATTTATATTCACTCCAAAGTAAGGAAGTTTTTTTGCCAGTTTGATGGTTAATCATTTTCATTTCATCTGGACGGTAGAAAGTTTTGAAATATTTTTTGTAACCTAAAAACATCAGCGTCTTTAAATGTGAATCTTTTCTGTCATAATAATCCATTTTAATAGGGCGCCATATTTTTTTATCTATCCATACTAATTGTTTTGTATAACCAGAATAATTATAGGTCGGGATTAGTTCAACTACATAACAATCTCTGCCATCAGCTTTACCGTCTCTTAAAAATTTATGCTTGTACTTATCTACTTCAAAAGATGAGATATCCTCATATGAAAATTCACTGCCCATAAATGAGCCCGATTTGTTATTTGAGGATATTCGTTTTACACGCCGAAGCGACTTCAGATAGAGCCATTGATCATCTGGTTTATTTATGTGCGTATGACTTAAAAAGGCGGTGCCTTTAATATCACGAGGCGTATCAAATACAATTATGGATTTATCTCCATCATTTCGTATTTCCATTTGTCGATTATGCATGGCACGCGTAGTTTTTCTACCATAACGATCAGACAAAACCATTTTATAGATTGCGGTTTGGTCCTTCCAACCGACATCAACCGACTTTGATTTTTTAGAAATTCGTAATCCTTTTTCTTGTGCCGTTTCTGCAAAACTAAGCAGAGGTATCAGTAACAGTGCGGCTAGGACTAGCGCTGGTTTGTTCATTTTTTTTGCCCTCAAGTTTCATTAGTAATGATGGTAAAAATAGAAAATCTACAATTAATGCTAAAACGATTACAATTGCAGTTAATAGACCCATATCTGCGTTTAATTTAAAGGCAGACATTGATAAAATGATAAAACCAGTCACTAATACAGTTGATGTCGTGACTAAGGCATATCCTACTGAATTAAACGCATAACGTACAGAGTCTTCGGCGTTAAGATTTTGTTCGCGTCGAGCGCGAAGATATTTACTTAAGAAGTGAACTGTGTCGTCGACCACTATGCCTAATGTCATGCCGATGACAATTGATAAAGACATGCCGACCTGACCACTAAAAATAGCCCATATTCCAAATCCCATTGCAGCAGGGACCAAATTAGGAATCATGCTGACTAGGCCTATTTTAAATGAGCGAAATGCAATAATTAATATGCCTGATATGATTATGAGAGCGATACTGGATCCCACTAGCATACTAATAATATTGCGCTTACTAATGTGCGCAAACATCATTGTGGGGCCAGTTCCTTCGGCTTTTGTAATGTGTTTAGTATTCGCCTTTAGCCAAGTTTGAACACGGTTTTCAAAATTGATTAAGCTACTAGTTGACAATGTCAAAAGGTTAACGGTTATTCGAGTTGCAGATTTATCGATAGTTAATTGATTTGTTACCTCAAAACCCTGAGGTACGGATGATTCGTAAAGTAAAATATTTTCTGCAACTCGACTTTGTGAGTTTGGTATTTTATAGTAAGCGGGATCTGCAGCATGTAAACTTTTGTTAATGCGCTTGATGGTATCAACAAAATTATAAACATGAACTACTTCCTTTTGAGTCCGAAGCCATATTGAAAATTTGTCAACCTCTTTTAAAAAATCAGGATTTTTAGCGCCATCTTCTTTACCAGATTCGACAGAGTACTCAGCTTGATATAAGCCAGTCATATTTTTTGTTGTATAGTCCATATCATTGCGAACCGGAATACTTTTATCGAAGTATTCTAGGAATACGTCATTCAGTTGATTTTTCGGTATAAAAGAAATGAGGAGAAGGATGATGATTAAATTAGACCAAAACAGCATTCTACGTCGATTTATAACACCGTTGGCGAATTTTGCCATAAGTACGCCAGTTTGCTTCTTCCGCGTACTTGGTTTAATTGGCAAATAAGACATGACGGCGGGTAGAAATGTGATGGCGAAAATGAAAGATGCGACTACACCAACTGCGACAATATTGCCTAGATGTTGAAAAGGTGGCACATCGCTAAAATTCATGGTTAAGAAACCAATGGTGGTTGTAAAGCTAGTTAGGAATACTGGCAATAGATTGACTCTTATGCTTTCCTTTATGGCAGAGATTTTATCTTTGCCTAAGCGAAGCTGAAAAACAAAAATCACTAATATATGAACTGCATTAGCAACCGCAACTGTGAGTATGACTATGGGTGCGCTCATAGTTGGCGGAGTGAACGGCGTGTCAAAATGTATCGCCATACCCATTGCGGTTAAAATCGACATAATCATCACCACAATAGTTAAAATAGCAGAGGAGATACTTCTTAGCATAAGGAGGAGAAAAAATATCATCAAACCTAAAGCAATCGGCCAGAGCGTTTTAATGTCGTTTATCGCAGCTTCCGAGAAGGCGTTGTTAAACATGACCATACCGACTATGCGTACTTTAATGTTTGGAAATTTAGCCTCTAATTGCTGAGCAATGCCACGGACGTATTTGACCACTTCTGGAGTTTCGGTTTTTTCATTTTTACCCGGCAAATCAATGGTTACATTGACCCCGGCGACATGACCTTTTTTTGAAACAACTCGACCCATTAAAGTTGGTTCTGATTCGACAATTTTTCGTATTCTGATTAAATCAGCATCGCTTAGCTTGTCAGGATTAGCAACCAAGGCATAGGTTTTTAAATCGTCTCCCTTGGCTTCGGTGTATTGAAAATTGGTAATTGAATCGACTCGCAAAGAAAAGGGTGTTTTCCAAGCCTTGCCAAGGGTATCTTTTGCTTCACTTGATAACCAATGAATTGCTTTGAGTGTATCGCGGGTATAGATATTACCACTTTTAGGTGTGAGTACAAAAAGGACGTTGTCGTTTTTTGAATAAGTTTTTTCGAGTCCTTCAAAGGCTAGTAACTGGGGATTATCTTCACTAAAAAATACTCGATAGTTAGTAGTAGGGCTAACTTCTTTGGTAGCCATACTGGAAGTCGCGCCTAGAAAAATTACAATGCTGGCTAAAATTAACCAAAGTCGATTTCGAATAACCCAATCTGCAAAACTTCGTTCAAATTGATCCATAGCTGATCCAACCTTTGTTGCGCTGCGAAAAGTAGCTTATCATGATATTAGTGAATACTGAATATTCTATAAAATATTCACAAAAAGTCAAAAACTATTTAACAACGGAAAATCAAATACTTACGAGAAACTGATTACTTTTAGTTATTTTGGCAATAGGCCATGTACAAATAGATTAACAACATTGTTAGCAAGTTCGATAAATTTTTGTTTTGGGTACATATTCATGAACATCGGGAAATGAAATGCGACTGTTGCATTATTTATGCTTTCGGCAGTCAAAATGACGTCATGAATGTCGAATTCGCCAGAGCGGTTACCTTCAGCAAGAATTTCTGCTAAAAGAGCATGAATGCCTTTTTTTCTCGCGATTAATAATTCAGTCCTTTCCATAACGAGCATTTCAGCTAACTCATTGATATTAGGATTATTATTCACTTCATTATGGCTATGCTCAAACTTTGCGATGACAAAGGCTTGGAGTTTTTCCGTGGCCGTCAGGTTTTTGAGATTAACGACTTCTCGTAGCTTGTTTTCAAGTTTGAGAAAACAATTCAGAACACAGGCAGCACCAATATCTTCCTTGCTGGCGTAATAACGGTATAAATTCGCGGCTGACATATTGGCATCACTAGCGATTTCGGCCATGGTCGTTTTGCGATAGCCATAATGGCGGAACCGTTCTTCAGCCGCTAGTAAAATTTTCGCCGATACGGCGTTGTTTGTTTCGTTTCCCATATTTGTAAATATTAAATGATCTGTTCAGTAGTCAAAAGATATAAACATTATAGATGAGCATGAAATTTATTTCGAGCGATTATTAATTATATTAATTAGGCTGTTTTTAACGAGGTTGAATTTATTTAGGAGAGCAAGATCCTTATAATCGAACTCTTTAATTATGTTCTGTGCATAAATGATCTAGCCCGCTTTTCTCACAGCACTTCGTAGAAGGGTATGCTATGACTCGTTTTCGCAACCGACAAGTGCGCAGGCATAGTCAAATATATTCAGCCACCGTTTTCGAGCGCTTGGACCAGTCATAGTATGCAATTGGGCCGTCGCAGTAGATGGGCTGTGAGAAATGCGGGCTAGAGCATACAAGGAGTTAGTTTAGTCTGCCTGCAGAGATATAGCGCTCTTGCCAGTAGTCGTTGTTAAAATATTCAATTGATACTGAGCGACCAGATCTTGGCGCATGAATAAATAATTGTGCTTGGTAGTATATGCCGACATGAGTGACTTTATTACCGCTAAAACTAAAAAAAACCAGGTCTCCAGGCTGCAATTCTGACCGAGCAATGGGTTTAACATATCGGTGCTGGTAGAAGGCGCTACGTGGTAAGTTAATACCTAATTTTTTATAGGTAAATTGAACTAGTCCACTGCAATCAAAGCCGTGCGGACTGCTACCACCATAAACATAAGGGATGCCTAACTGTTTCAAAGCGATACGTGTCGCTTTATAACCTATAATAGTATCAGCTTGCATGTTTGTTCGGTCAGGTCGTACAGGTGATTCTTGGCAGGCTGAGAGCAGGCTTGAGGATAAAACTATAATACTTAAAATATGACAGTAATTTTTCATGCTCAGCTTAGTGCTCGAATTATGCCAAGCAAGAAAGTGTAAATGTGAACTGTGTTGTGTTTTAGCTATTGAGTTGTCTTTAATAACCTTAAGAAGCTCTGAACAATTCATCCCTGAATTGTCAGAGCACGATAAGAAAAAGTGTGATTTTTTCTTGTCTCACAAAATCAATCGCGTAGTGCGATCGATTTTGGCGACACTTCCCTGTGTCGCAGGAATCTCTTAATTAATCAGAGGCTTCCTTAGCGTGTATGTCGTTTGTGGACCTGAATGATAGACTTTATTAGCTGCAGAGAATTCTCATGAGCACTAACGAACTGACTCTTGTTATTGACGTGGGTGGTCAATCAATTCGATGTATTTTAATTAACTCAAATTGCCAAATTATTTTCTCAAAATATTTACCTTATTCTGTGCTAGTCAAAAACTCACGTTTTATAGAACACAATCCCAGTGAGATGAAAAAAATAATATTAATATTATTGAAGAGAGCAAAAAAAGAAGCTAAATATAATCAATATCCTATTTGTAATTTCGCATTGACTGTACAAAGGTCTACTTTTTTATGCTTGGATAAGCAGACTTTCAGACCTCTAAGTCCAGTCATTAGTTGGCAAGATACACGTGGTGCGGATTTGCTTTTACAGTTAAAAATCGACAATCAATTGATTAGACATAAAACAGGTTTAATTCAAAATTCGCACTATGGTGCTAGTAAATTTCTTTGGTGCTTACAGAACTATAATTTAGTCAAAAGTGCAAAGGATAAAGATAGGCTAATTATTGTGCCTTTGTCATCGTACCTAAGTCATTTAATTGATGAACAAAATGAATTCCGAGTTGATCCAGGGATAGCTGCGAGAACAATGTTGTTTAATTATCGAGACCTATGTTGGGATGAGATATTGTTGGATTTGTTTGGAGTTTCGAAAAACCTAATGGTTCAAATTTACGAAAACAATAAAGTAATTGAACGTGTTGAAACTATTGAGGAAGTTAATAATACTTTAGTGATTGGCGATCAAAATACTGTGCTATTTTCAATAGCAAATTCCTCAAAAAATTCGCTATTCTTGAATTTGGGCAGTGGTGGATTTTTGATGCAAGCAACAAAAGACAACAAAGATCAGAAAACAGGGATGCCTAATTATTTACAATGCTTGCTTTACGTCAAAGGCGGAATAAAATATTATGCGAAAGAAGCTACTATTAATGGTGTCGCTAATGCAATTCGTTGGTTTCAATCGTTTCATAAGTTAAAAGTAATAAAATCTTATACACAAGTAGCTAAAGAAAAGAATAAAATTATGTTCCTTAATTCGGTGGGCGGCTTGGGCGCTCCTTATTGGCGTAGCGATATAGAGCCGGAATTAATTGGTAAGTCCGGTATTGATTCGGAGCTGAAAGCGGTATATGAAAGTATATTATTCCTAATAAAAATCAACGTGGATTTGTTTAACGCGGATGCTAGCCTTAATAGAATCATTTTATCAGGTGGCATGGCAAATGATTCGCTCTTTAATCAATCAATTGCTGATTTATGCAATGTAGCTGTAGTCTATACTAGACATTATGAGGCGACGGCATATGGGGCTTTTAATTTGTTAACTGATTTTTCACATGCGAAATCTTTAGAGACCTGGACTGAAGTAATGCCAAGGGAAAATCGTGAGTTACTGATTAGGTATTCATTGTGGATTGAGATGATGGAGTCAAGGCTAAATAATGACTAATTCAAATGCGATTCAGATTCCACAACTCATTGCGCATCGTGGATATGCTGCAAAATATCCAGAAAACTCATTGATCGCTATGAAAAAAGCAGTTGAACTTGGTGTATCTATGCTTGAAATGGATATTCAGTTAACGAAAGACAAGCAAGCAGTTTTACTACACGATGACACCCTAGAGAGAGTTAGTTCGTCTTCAAAATTAATATTCGACTTAAGTATTGCTGATCTTAAAAACTATAGCCTAAGCGAAATAGATCGATTCGGTAGTCAATATAAGACTAATCCATTTGCGACATTGGACGATATGGTAGAGCTTGCACGAGACAAGACGCACCTTACATTATTGGTAGAGGCGAAACAAGATTCCATAAATCATTACACGGCAAAAGTTTTTGCTGATGTATTAGCATCTCAATTAAACATCATAAAATCTCAAGTAATTATTATCGCTTATGATTATGAATTTTTAAAATGGATGAAAAAAAATGAGATATTTAAAATAGGATATATTCTAAGCAAATGGCAAGACCTTGCGTTACTAAGTAATGAGGAAATTAAGCCTGAACTTGTTATATCGAATTTTAAAAAAGTGCCGCACGATTATTTAGGGTTTAGCCAATCGGTTTGGGATTGGGTTCTATACGAAATAACAGATCCCAAAATCGCACTAGATTTTGCAGCTAAGGGCGTCAAATATATCGAAACAATGGAAGTTGAATCGATGATTTTAGACTCGGTATTGAAAAACAGAGTTTGTTTTGCTTAAGCAATATGATGTAATTATTATTGGTGGTGGTATACAAGGGGCGGGCATAGCTCAGGCATTTGCTCTAAATGGGCGGTCAGTATTATTACTTGAGCAATATACTATTGCATCACAAACTTCATCTCGTTCTAGTAAACTAATTCACGGTGGACTTCGATATTTAGAGTCATTTCAATTTTCTCTAGTCAAAGAATGTCTAACTGAAAGGAATATACTTCTTAAAATCGCACCTGATCTTGTTAAAATGGTTCGATTTTACATACCAGTTTACCAAGCAAGTAGTCGAAGTCGATTCAAAATCAAATTTGGGCTATTTTTATATTCCTTGCTCGGCGGATTTAAAAGGGAAACGCGTTTCATAACTGTGTGTCCCTCCGAATGGTCGACACTTGATGGGTTGAAGTTATCAGGTTTAAAAGCGGTTTACCAATATTACGATGCGCAAACTGATGATAGGCTTTTAACTTTAGCAGTACTTAATTCCGCGTTTGAATACGGAGCCCGTTATCTTGAAGCAGCGAAGTTTGAAAAGGCTAATATCCGCGATGAATTCTGTGATATCGAATATAGATATCAATCAGTAATTCATCGAGTCTCAGCTAAGCTTTTAGTCAACGCTGCAGGACCTTGGGCCTCGCAGATAATTGATAAAATCACACCAAAGCAGAAAAATTTTTCTTCTGAATTGGTTCAAGGTGCGCATATCGAACTTGATAGGCAATTTTCAAAGGGAATTTATTATATTGAGTCTCCTCTAGATCAAAGAGCATTGTTTGTCATGCCTAGAGAGTCAGGTCTATTGGTGGGTACCACCGAAAAAATATTTCAAGGCGACCCAGATGATGTGTCTATTGGGCAGGATGAAATTAGTTATCTTCAAGAATCGGTTGCAGAATATTTTCCACAATTAGCGCAATCTAAAATTGTGAAATTTTATGCTGGATTGCGTGTTTTACCCTCATCAGACAAATCTCCTTTCAGCCGATCTCGTGAAACACAGATTGAAGTAGACAATAAGAAATCACCTCGTTTTATCAGCGTGATAGGTGGAAAACTAACTGCGTATCGACATACCGCAGAAAAAGTCTACAAAAGAACTGAATCACTTTTTTCAGACAGAAAAAAATATGTAAGCTCTAAGAATATTTTACTCAAAAAACCTAAACACTAATTTAGTTTACACTTTTAAAGTGCGATACTTGCAACTTTAGTTTTATCTGTAACTAAATCTAAGTTATCTCGCAATGAATTATCAGCAGCTGCGATTAAAGAATCAGGAATCGAACTTTTTTCTGGTATTAATGTGGCTACGCCAATTTGAACCGGTTTATCGCAGGATGAGCTAGTGTTTGAATTTTGTAATACCTCATTTAAAGAATGACGTAAGTTTTTTGCCATATTTTTTGTTTCTTCTGAATCAGTATTGGGTAAAATAATTAAAAATTCATTTTTTCCATAATGAGCCTTAATATCAATTGAACGTTTAAATATTTCATGTATACAATTAGCAATAGATTGTAGTTGCTTATTTCGAATTAATATATCGTCACTTATGTTGGCGTCAAATATTATTGCGGATATAGGTTTTTGATCTCGACATGCGCGCCCCCATTCCTGTTGTAAACTAGTATCGAGGAAATTTCTAGTTGATAACTGAGTTATGTCATCACTTTGTAGTAAAGAATGATTAATGTCCTTTAACTGATCAAATTGTCTTTGAACAAGTATACTGCCATGCAATGATTTTCGATAAATAATTACGAGATAGGTAATTATGCTTGATAAAATACTAATTAGTGCAAGTGAAACTATGTTCCACATTGTGAAAGAAGAAAAAAAACTAGTTTTTTCTTTAATGTTATGTTGTAGAATAAAATCGTACAATGTATAAGTGTTTTTCAAATCAATTGGCAGTACCCATCGATGTACATTGTTAGCTTGGAAATTAAGTAGGGCTATGCTAGTTTGCAGATTAATCGTTGAATCATGTTTTCTGGTACTCGATATTATCATTCCGGAATACAACGCTGCACTGTGCAGTAATGGGTAGTTTTTATTAACTTGCTTATTTAGTATTTTTATAGATTCAAGATCAATGAGTTTTAAACTGACTAATTTTTCAAGTTCTCCCGCCGCTAATACCCCTACATCATACTGACCGGCGATTACTGCATGGACTATATCCACTGATTTACGAATATTGCGAATGGCCTTTAAATCTTTGAATATGTCTATTTTGTTTCGTTTTAATAGTGATCTAAGTATCCACCACTCCTCAGAAAAGTTAATGCCAGGAATCGCTAGTTTTTTTCCTTTTAAACTTATAACTGTTGATAGTTTACTATTTGTTTTTCGAGCAATTAAAGTGATTGATCGATTAGAGCTCAAAAACTTTGGCTGACCAGTATTTAAATTAGCAATTCGTCTAAGATTATATTGTTTTTGCAATTGTAGATATTGCGTTGCATCAGTAAGTAAAAAATCTAATTTTTTGTCATTAAGGTCTGCTTTTAATAGCCCAGACGAATGATAAATTTTAAGTTGAATTTTTATTGGAGCTAATGTTTTTTGTAAGTGTTTAATGCTCATGGTCAACGTATTTTCGTTAAAATGTGTACTTTGCGTATAGTAAGCAAATTTAAGATTAGCTGAATAAGTTTTATTATTAGCGTAGAGGAAGCTAGTTGAAAAAAATAAACTAAATGTTAGAGCTAAACTTTTTATTAACATTTTTGGCATTTGTGAGCACTCTTTATTTATTATTGTTATAAATGTGTTAGAACTATATGTTCTCCAGGCTTTTGAATTTACAATAGCATGAGGTAGGCAGTCGCTTATATTAGTTGGTGTATAGTGAGTATAAACAATTATTACAATAATTGTTAAAATATTTATATAAATCAATACCTTTTATTATACGCGTGTATTGAAATATAGATAAAATTGGTTATATTTAGTTGTATTGTATTTCTAATATCCACTTATTTTGTGCTTAAGCTAGACGGATTTATATTACTAATGGACAGCATACTTCACTCTGCAAATTGTTTATGGTTGCTAGCAGTTAAAATTAATGAAATTCTTAGTAAGAATAATGGTGAAAATGATTAAATCTACTTCAATAAAACGAAATTTGTTAGTTAATATGTTTTTAGTCATTGTATTGTTAAGTGGCGCAATAATAGCGACGACCTATTTAGGAAACCGCCATGCTGTTAGAGAATTTTCTACGACTCTAATTTCTCAATCTATTAAGACTACTGAAAGTAAACTTTCTAGTTTTTTTAGGCCTGTCATTACTGAGTTATTGTTGGCGAGAACCTGGGGTACGGCAGGTGTGCTCGACACAAAAAGGCCGCTTTACTTGCGACAATTATTGCAACCAATAATGAAGCAATACACTCAAATTTCCTCTCTAATGGTAGCGGATTCTCGAGGCAGAGAGTTCATGATTTTACGCACAAACGATGAATGGATTAATAGAATAACGAAACGTGATGTATGGAAATCAAAAGTTGCCTGGCATAGTTGGAATGAAGAAAAACCAAAGACGAAGAAAATATGGAAAAATAGTGATTACGATCCGCGCAAACGTCCTTGGTTTATTGGTGCGTTAAGCGAAATAGACCGCATTAAAAATGGCAATCCAAATCTAAATCTGAATTTAGACCCCAAAAAATATCTACATTGGACTCAGCCCTATACTTTCTATACTACTCGTGAACCAGGCATCACAGCATCAATTTCCTATGAACTAAAAGATGGACATAGACGAGTAATTGGTTTCGATGTGTTACTGACTGAGATTTCTAAATTCACTACAAATTTAAAGGTGAGCGAAAATGGTAAGGTTGTCATTCTCACAGATGACTCTCGAATAGTGGGCTTACCTCGGAACAAGCGCTATAAAAATCCAAAATACATTAAAGAAGACTTACTTAAAAGACCATCTGAATTAAAAAGTCGTCTTATTGATGATGCTGTTACTGCCTATACTGCTCGTTCTTACATTATTAAGGATCCGGGTTCATTTGACGGTACTAATAAAAATGGTCAGGGTCCAATTCGATTTAAAAGTAATAATGAAACTTGGTTTGCAGAATTTAGACATTTTAGTTTATCAGACAATCGCAGTTTACTTATTGCGGCCCTGATTCCTGAGCAAGATTTGGTAGGAGATTTATCTCAACTACGTTTTTGGATTATAATTGTCACTTTGACTGTTATGACAATTGCAATTTTTCGTTCCGTACATTTGGCACGTTCCTTTAGTGAGCCTATTAATATTTTAGTGAAACAAAGCGAGCGCATTAGTCGAGGATCACTTTATGAAGGAACTGCAGTAGAGTCTAGTATTATCGAAGTACAGCGACTAGCAGATGCGCATGACAAAATGCGTGTTGCTCTAAAATCTTTATTGAAACTTGAGCGAGATATACATTTAGCTAGACAAATCCAACAAAATACATTTCCTAAGAAGTTGCCAAAATTTAAGGGTTTTGATATTCATGCTTGGAGTCAACCAGCAGATGAAACTGGCGGTGATACCTACGATGTCATTGGTTACGTAAGCGACCAAAATGGAAAAATAACATTAGATGACTCGCAGCCTGATTATGCAGTTGTGCTTATGGCTGACGCAACGGGGCATGGCATTGGACCGGCGTTATTGGCTAATGAAGTACGCGCTATGTTAAGAATGGCGGTTAGAACAGGCGTGCAAATTGAAAATATTGGTGGTCATATTAACGCACAACTCTATGCTGATTTGCACCAGGGACGATTTATTACCGCTTGGTTAGGTTTGATAGATGCCAAATTGGGGACGCTACATTACTTTAGTGCGGGTCAAGCTCCTATTGTGCACTATTCAGCAACAAAGGATGACTTTGAGATATTAGCCGCCGATACGCCGCCTTTGGGGATAGTGCCAGATCTTGGCATTAAGGTTAATACAAATCGAATACTTGAAAAGGGTGACATTTTTGCAATTATTTCCGATGGGGTATTCGAAGCTAAAAGTGTATCGGGTGAACAATTTGGCGAAGAAAAAGTGTTGGACATTATTAGAAACAATGCAAATGAAAGCTGTGAAGATATGATGTTGGTTTTACATTCCGACCTAAATTTATTTACCAGGGATGCGCCTGCCAACGACGATAAAACTGTAATTTTAATTAAAAAAACTTAGCCCGCATTTTAAAAAGTTCGACAACGCCGCCAGCGTGCAAATAGACACAATGAGAGGTGCCCTTTATACATTTAGTTATTCTTGGAGCAAGCTGAAGTAGTGTGATTAGATTCAAGTGTATTAGTGTCTTCGGCGATATATTGCAATAAGACTCTGTTTAATTTTTTATCTTTTTTCTTGAGTAAAAAACTAAGCGAGCCTCTATGATTAGATAGGAAAGTAAAAAATCTCTTAGTAAGGGGCTTAAGCATTGGTCGTGATAAACGTATGGACCAAGCTCGAAATTTTCTGGTTGCAAATAAGCACATAATAAAGGCATTTTCGTTTTTGTATATTTTTCCATAATTGTCTATCACAATAAGCTCTTTAAAACTAGTGAGTGGATTTTCTAAATTATATTTCTTAAGGTCGGAAGTGAGACTAGAAAGTTTTCTAAAGCGATAGGGAAAATAAACAGATTGCCGTCCTAACCACAAAAGTGACATTGCTCATCAAAATAGACGCTTAGATAAGTGATCGCATGTTTATGTTTAGGTTTCATTTTTAAGCTCTCTTGGATAGTTTAAAAAGGCCTTCCTTGGCAATCAGCGGAGGAGATTCAGCTTAACCCACAGCTTGCTGCGGGGTAGTTTATTTAAGTTTCATTCTTACTAAGATAGTTATCAGCTTGTACGGGTGGCTCAGCATCTTCCATGTGAGCTCGAGAACGCATTTGCGTTAAGACATACATATTAAAAAAATGCATTACACCAACAACCACTAAGACAAAACCGATTTTAGTACTTAAGAATTCGATCGCAGTTTGAAAATCCGTCGGTTTATTAGTCTCCTTCAAGGCGAGAGTGACATAACCTATATTGATCAAATAAAATCCTACGACGAGTAGGTGGTTAACAGAATCAGCTAAAGCTTCATTGCCTCTAAAGCTGTCGACCAAAAATATTCTGCCATTTTTATGTAAAGTTCGGGCCACCCAAATTGTGACGAGGATGCTAATTAAAAGATAAATTAAATAAGTAGTTTCAACTAGATAGGGCATGGTCTTCTCCTTGTTACAGTAGTTTCAGTAATAAAAGAAATTAAAAGGTAATTTTTTTTAACGCTTTCGGGTTAATACTCCAGTAATTTTTGAACCCATTTTAATTAATTTATTTAACATGGGTTGTGGAATTTTTTGCATTTGATCGTACCAGTCGGAAAACGTTTCAACAAAAGCTAACATGGAATTCATACTTTGTTTTACATCATCCGGTGTTTTTTTATCATTCTCAGCCTCAAGCGCACAATTTCTCAGCATTGATAGAGTTGGATCAAGTTCTCGTTTTTTTCGCTCGCGTAAAATGATATTAAACATTTCCCATAGGTCTTTGATCGACTCGAAGTGATCGCGTCTGTCGCCCAAAAGGTGAACAACATTGACCAAACCCCAAGATTGCAGTTCTTTTAAGCTGGTGCTCACATTTGAACGAGCAACTTCTAGGGTATCTTGAATTTCTTCAGCGGTTAAGGGTTTTTTGCTTAAATAGAGTAGTGCGTGTATTTGTGCGATCGTTCGATTAACACCCCATCGTGTACCCATTTCTCCCCAGTGAAGAATGTACTTTTGCATGGAGGGTGTTAAGTTCATATATAATTTCTTTCCGTTTAGTTAATTGTGATTAGTAATTTCATTTATTTCTGTATTGACAGAAATATTAGAAAAAACTGATATAGAAGTCAAGCTTTTTCTAGATTGCATAGTAAATATTTAATAAGTAAGGGGTTTATGTATGTTTTTAGTTCTTTTGGGGTTAATTACGTCGATAAAACTATCAAATATAATTTACTAGTAAGAAAATTAGCGTCATTTTAGTTTACTAAATTTAAGCGTCTAACCAAGAAAAGTCACATTATGCCATCGGCGGTGCATGAAAATGCCAGCTATTGAGTTTTGTTTTTGTTTGCTGCACAAACAAAAAGAGTTGATGGTTATACTTTTAATTTTATTTCTTGAAAAAGGTAGAGTCATTGAGTCGACTCACTCGAAGCCTTTTTCCTCCTAAAATAAGTTTGCTCAGTGGGTTCGTGCAAAAGGCCATCCCTGGCCTTGCACGAACGCTTGCCGTCCAGGCAAGCTGACATTACATATAATTTTATAAGTAAACCGACCTTCGGTGTAACCTCAGGTGTTCGCTGGATAAAAGTGACATTTAGTCACTTTCATATTTCCCAGCTTACCCTGCGCTAACTCACTTTAGTCGGCGGCTCCGAATGTTCGCACATCAACGACTCTACTTTCTCTGCGAATGACAATTAAAAGTAGATGGTGGAGGGAAAATAAATAAAGAACTGTCGGCTTTGCCGACCCCTCTATTCTAAAGGGGTGGCCTTTAGGCCACCAGTTCCTTAATTTTTTCTCTTATTCCTTAATTTTAGTAGGCTGACCTGGAGTCGAATTCTGTCTGGAGAACATCAAAAACCGCTGAGTATTTGGAGAAGCGTAAGGAGTCAGCTTGCCTGGATGGCAAGCGTTTTTTCGTAAGACCACGGATGGTCTTTTGGAAAAACCTCCTGAGCACGACAAATACGAGGGAGAAGGTTTTTAGTGAAACAGACAGAATTCGACTCTAGGATAGCCTAAATAATATTAATACTCTTTCCCACTTTTTGTTTGCGAAGCAAACATAGAAAATAACGACAAAGGTTGGCTAAGCGTTGAAACGGAAGTTATTAGCTATTCTCAGCATAAGTCTGCTGACTAGAATTACCAAAAGGCTTGCGATTACGCCTTAATTGACAAAGACCCTTTGTTTTGGTCTTGGGTACTCTGCCCGCCTGCATCGTAAGTGCTGCGGCCATTATTACCTTGGGTTATTATATTTAATAGCTGATCAATTTTAAATCGATTCATTTCGAGTAATGCGCCATTAGTTAGATTGCCTTTTTTACAAGCTTTTATTTTTTCTTTTAGGCTAGTCCAAAGTTCTAGTAAGTCAGCTGATGAGCTACACCATTTAAGGCAGGCTTCCATACCTGCCTCGTCATTATCAAATCCAGAGTCTGCTAGTAATTGCTGATGTGCCAGCGTCAATTGTTCAAGTTTTTCTACTTGTGCTTGTTTATTGTGTGCTGTTTCATGCAAAGTTTCTGTTTGATTTAGTAAAACAGTTTTTTCGAGATCCAATAGATCAAGCAATTGATCGATATGATAAGTTTGTTTCTCAATTAACTCTTTGAGTTTGACATTAACTTGATTTTTATCGATCGACATAATCTTTTCCCTATTCAATCCTAGAGTGCAATTAAGGTAATAGAGCTTCTAAGCTTGAAAGTTTTTGCGCAATTTTTTCAGGATTTATATTATAATCACCGGATGCAATCGCGGTTTTAATCGCATCGACCCGTTTTTGGTCGATTTCTGCTGTCTTACCAATTGAGTTCTCTAGTTCATTAATAATCACACTTGAAGGATTCAGGTTGATAGAGTCAGACGCAACAGAATTTTTTAAATTTTCATCCGTTTTACCAGATGCTGTTTTCGCCTGTTCATTTTTACGGTCTACATTAGCCGAATCGTTTACGCGTGGATTGTTAGCGCCGTTTATTTCAATTCCCATGTTGTGCTCCTGTACTACTGCATTGCGACAAAATTATTTTGAGCTCACTACATTCTAGTGCATTGAGGTTTTAAGTCACAAGTTAATTTTAACTAATCCCTTCCCTATAACCGTGCCTTCAATAATCCGCTTTGAAGACAAATTTTGAACTTTTATATTCCGACCTCGCGAACCAGAATTTAGTGCGCGACCATTCATTTTTACTTTAATACCTTGAAATTCAGCGACCAATATGACTAATTGGCCTCTCAAGACTAATTTGGGTTCGGTTACTTGCTGTGGGCGAATTAAGGAGCCCGGCATTATGGTGTTTTTAGCTGTTTTGCCAATTAATTTGGATTGATTTTGGAAATAACCGAAATATAAATTTGTAATTTCTCTAGTAACTGCGATTAGATCGCTGTGTTGAATTAGTTCGCCACGTCTGATTAATTGCCGAGCTGCAAGTACCTTTTTAAATAAATAGATTTGACTTGGAACGTAGACTAACCAAGGAAAACTGCCTTCACAACGCATTCCAACGGTAATTGATCGGCTACGTCGATTTTGACGTGTGATAAAAAAGTTAATTTTTTTATCGCAAAGGCGAAGGTTTAAACGTCGATCGATTGAACCGGCCTTCAGCTTGTATTCGCCAAGATGAAAGGATTTCACATAACTGTGCAAAAAGTCATTTAATTTTGTTTTCAATACTTGGTGGTTGTGAAAAACTAATGCTTTTTCGGCGCCAATAGCTGGGTTAGCAATTGTTATAAAGTATAACAATACAATAGAACTAGATTTAAGTTGTTGTAGTAAGGTTTTCATTTTAAATAATTAAAATTCATCTGCCTAAATAATATGCAATTGCAATGCCAGAATTATATTTTGTTGAAATATCCAATTTGAATGGCACTAGATTCTCTCTATATATATAACTAAAAGCAAAAAATAGGCCCGAAAGCGAATTTAGCTAAGTAAAATTTATGTATTAAGCTGGTTTTTAGATATACCTAAAATTTGTAAGTATAAGGTTTGGTTTTATATCTACAAGCAAAGCGATAGGCCTAGTTATAAATAGTGAAAAATTTTATTAATAGACCAAACATTTATTCAAGAGCATTAGTTTGATGCCGATAAAAAATCTAGGAAGTTTAAATTATCAACGAGGAAGAGAATGGCAGGCCTACTCGATAGTATTGATCAACGTACCAAATTAGCAGGTCACAATCGGCTTGAGTTACTTTTATTCAAACTTGATGAATTGCAGTCATTTGGAATAAACGTATTTAAAGTACAGGAAGTAATACACTGTCCTCAACTCACCCGAATACCACAAGCAAATCCAGTTGTTTGTGGGGTAGCGAATATGCGTGGCAAAACCATATCTGTCATTGATTTAGCTGCTGCGGTAGGAAAGCCAGAATTACAAAACAAAGAAGATCGTTTTGTAATTATCACTGAGTATAACCGTGTAGTGCAAGGATTCCTAGTGTATGCGGTCGAGCGTATTGTGAACGTGAATTGGGAAAATATACATGCCCCACCAAGAGGCGCGGGTTTAGTTAGCTATTTAACCGCAGTCACTCGTATCGATGAGCAACTGATTGAAATCCTGGATGTCGAAAAAATATTATCGGAAATCGTGGGCATAGAGGATGTTGTCTCGGAAACAGTAAGAGACGAACATGAAGATGAAATGGCGCAGCCTATTAAACCCGGAAAAATACTAGTTGCTGACGACTCAGCTATCGCGCGTAAACAAATTAAGAAAACTCTTGATCAAATTAATCAAGAGTGCTTGATTGCTAAGGATGGAGCAGAAGCACTTGAAATGTTGCAAGAATTCGCTGAAAAGGGCACATTGTACCAAGAAGTATCTATGGTTATTTCCGATGTGGAAATGCCAGAAATGGACGGTTACACTTTAACGACTGAAATTAGAAAAGATCCTCGAATGTGTGAGCTCTATGTGATGTTACATACTTCGCTTAGTGGTGTATTTAATCAGGCTATGGTTCGACAGGTGGGTGCGAATAATTTTATTGCAAAGTTTAACCCCGATGAACTCGCTACGGGTGTATTTGAGGCCTTAGAAGCAACCAAAGCGTTGGGTCAATAAAGTGGCCTATAATTTAAATTATAAAAATGATAGCTTGGATTTTTGATAATGGAATTAAAAAGGCACGATAAATTCGTTACAAATACTCTAAGTGATGCAGAGTATCGCAATTTTACTGACTTCCTCGAAGATGCATGCGGAATTGTTTTGGGAGCGAATAAGCATTATTTAATAACCAGTCGTATGAAGCGCATAATGACTGAGTATAAACTGGGAAGTTTAAGTGAATTAATGGCAGAAATGACTAGGGATCGTACCACTAAACTGCGAGACCGGGTTATTGAATCTATGACTACAAATGAAACATCCTGGTTTCGGGACAATCAACCCTATATTGTCTTGAAGCAAAATATTCTTCCAGAAATAGCTAAAAAGAAAAATGATCGAGTTCGAATTTGGTCGTCAGCGTGTTCTTCTGGTCAAGAACCCTATTCAATTGCGATTTCGACACACGAATATCAAATGGCTAATCCCGGTGCAATGACAGCTAGTATTGAAATTATGGCGACGGATATTTCGCCAGAAATGCTACGCCGTGCAAGCTCAGGGATTTATGATGAAGCAGCGCTAATGCGAGGTATGTCGCCTGATCGGAAAAAACGATATTTTGAAAAACAAGATGAAAATTGGAAGATTTCTCATTTAATTCATTCAAAGGTAATTTTCAGAGAGTTAAATTTGTTGCAAAGTTATGCCTTGCTGGGTAGGTTTGATGTTATATTTTGTCGTAATGTACTAATCTACTTTTCTCGAGATTCTAAACGAGATATTGTAAATCGAATGGCCAAATCACTTAAGCCAGGTGGTTATTTAATTTTAGGTGGCTCAGAATCTATGACCAACGTTTCCGATTTATATGAAATGGAAAAAATAGCGGGATGCGTTCTTTATCGCGTTAAACCAACATAAAATAATATGTTTGCCACTAAGCGGCAAGAATATCCATTTTGACACTTCGCTAATCTAATTAATCAACATTTAAATTTAACGTGTTTTAAAATTTAAGCCAATGTATTAAAAATTATTTTATTGTCAACATACCGTCATAACTATTATTTTAACTCTTAGTTATTGAGTTTACTTATAAACAATTTTGTCAAAATATTTATCCACTAAAATTAAATCATCTTAAAATTACTTTCCATTCAATGGCATACTCTGTGCTCTATTAGTTTCTGAAAGCATTACTGTGATACTAAAACGACTAATATTAATGCTGTGATAAGAGGTTGGGAGATAAAGATTGATAAGTTTTAATGAGGCACTTGGCATACATCAAACTGCACTGCAAGTATATAGCCGTCGAGCTCAATTAATTGCGTCGAATTTGGCGAACGCAGATACACCCAATTACAAGGCTCGTGATATTGACTTTCGGCAAATTATAAATTCGCTAAAAGAGGGTAACTCATCTTCAATCAATGTTAGTTTTTCCGATTCAGATTCACCTTTTAATAGTACCAGTATGGACGAACTTCTATATCGAACTCCAAATCAGACTTCGTTAGACGGTAATACGGTTGACATACAAACAGAAACAGCTGCGTTTAGTGATAATTCAATCAGGTTCCAGGCTACCATGCAATTTTTAAGTGGTAAATTTAAAGGCATGACTAAAGCATTAAAGGGAGAATAAGATGTCTTTGTTTTCAATATTTGATATCTCTTCATCGGGTATGACGGCACAAACGATTAGAATGAATACTATCGCGAGTAATATGGCGAATGCCAATAGTC
Source organism: Gammaproteobacteria bacterium (assembly GCA_003233075.1). Lineage (GTDB taxonomy): Bacteria > Pseudomonadota > Gammaproteobacteria > SZUA-21 > SZUA-21 > SZUA-41. The sequence goes on along the minus strand of QIKQ01000026.1, from coordinate 4,235 downwards.
AAAATGGTGATAAGAATAAGGTGTATCGAGCAAAGTTACCCGTCTTCCAATCTGTGTTCAATGAAATGAATCCAGATGATAGAGCGAGTGTAGGAGTTCGAGTTACTCAGATAGTCAATAGTCAAGAAGAATTTAAAAAGGTTTTTGATCCAGGAAATCCATTAGCAAGTAAAGAGGGATTCGTTTACAAGACGAATGTAAATGGTGTCGAAGAAATGACGAATATGATATCCGCATCACGTACATTTCAGAATAATATTGAAGTAATGAATGCGGCAAAACAAATGCTGACATCTTTATTAAGAATGGGACAGCGTTAAGTCATTTAAACAGGAAGTGAAATGAATAATACAATTAGCACAGAAAATTTAAACAACATTGGACTTAAAAGCAATAAAGAGCTAGTAAACGCGCAAGCTGCCAGTAAAGGTAAATTGGGCCAAGAACAATTTTTAAAACTAATGGTGACTCAAATTCAAAATCAAGATCCATTTAAACCGATGGAAAATGGTGATTTTCTTTCGCAAATAGCTCAGTTTGGTACGGTCTCGGGTATTGAGGATTTGCAGAAATCTTTTTCTGGTCTTTCGACTGCTTTAATTTCGAATCAAGCGACCCAAGCTTCTTCGCTTATTGGCCGTAGTATCGTCGTTGAGACTGAAAACTTTAATCTTTTATCTGGGAAGAATTTAAAAGGTTTGGTGGATATGAGTTCTGCTTCGACTTCAGTGGCGGTTGACATTTTGGATGCCAGTAATCAAGTTATTAAAACAATACAGTTAGGGCCTCAATCGAAGGGTTTAGTTAATTTTACTTGGGATGGAACCAACAGTCAAAATCAAGCTGTACCAGCAGGAAATTACAAGATGGTTGCTAGAGCAAATATTGGTGGAAAAGATGTTGCAATGCAAACCTTAATTCAAGAAAAAGTTGAAAGCGTTTCAATAGGGAATACTCAGCAGGGATTGTTACTAAATACCGCCTCGAAGAGTACATACGGATTTAACCAAGTTAAGCAAGTTCAATAGGGAAATAGGAGAGGGATATGCCATTTCGTACCGCACTCAGTGGCCTTAATGCCGCGTCAACGGAATTGAGAGTGATAGCACAAAATATCGCGAATAGTAATACTGTTGGTTACAAAAAATCACGAACAGAATTTGCTGATATTTTTCCAGCCAGTAACTTAGGAACCTCATCAACTACCATTGGTAGTGGTGTTAAGGTTTCTGCCGTGAATCAACAGTTTACCCAAGGAAACGTTAATTTTACTGATAATAATCTAGACTTAGCAATTTCTGGACAGGGTTTTTTTATTGTTAATGATAATGGTGTGAATAATTATACTCGTGCAGGAAATTTTGGTGTCGATAACCAAGGTTATGTCACCAATACGCAGAGTAATCGATTACAGGCTTATCAAGCCGATGTAAATGGTAATATTTCCGGTGCATTAGGCGATCTTCAACTAGATACATCTGATATAGCACCGCAAGCGACTAATAGCATTGATATGGGATTAAATCTAGATGCGTCAGCTGCTGTTCCCGGTTCTGCTGCTGCTACGACTGGATATACTATTCCTGCAACAACCATACTAGATTTTGATAGAATGACGGGCACTGAATTGGATGGGTCAACATTTACGATGTATGATGCCTATGGAATAGGACGTACGGTAAGTATGCGATACACACCAACGGCGGCTGCTAATACCTGGACTGTCGAGCTGCGAGAAGCGGGTGCAACCGTTGCGAGCGCGACAGGCAACCCAATCGATTTTAGCTCAGCCGTTCCAAGTGTCAGTATGTCTTGGGACCCAGATCAAACCGGACCCATGTCTGCAATATCATTAACAATTGATACCTCTGCGATTACGCGAAATACAACAACTGGCGGTGGTGATACTAGCGCAAATCTAGGCCCAACAACGTCCACCATTACTGGTAGCGTTCAAGCGGCGTTCTCTGCCACGGATACGACTACTTACAATAATTCAACATCAATCAATGTTTTTGATTCATTAGGCTCGCCACATTTAATGACGATGTATTTTCGAAAAGAGACAGCGCCAAATACCTGGGCAGTTTATTCAACAATTGACGGTACAGCAACGGGAGGTGTAAATCCGGTTACAGCCACGTTTACCTCAGCCGGCGTTTTGAGTACACCAAGCACAGCACAAACTGTCACTTTTTCACCAGGAGGTGGCGCGTCGGCAATGTCAGTCGCTTTAGATTTAGCAGATATTTCTCAGTACGGTAGTGCATTCAGTGTTAATTCCTTAGATCAAAATGGATATACGACTGGACGTTTAAGCGGTATTGATGTTGCTGACACAGGAATAGTCACCGCACGTTTTACCAATGGCCAATCGAGAACATTAGCCCAGATTGCACTGGCAAATTTTGCGAATACACAGGGATTACGCCAGTTGGGGAATACGCAATGGGCAGAATCCTTTTCTTCTGGTGCTCCGTTAGCGGCAGCACCTGGGTCAGGTAGTTTAGGCTTGGTGCAGTCGGGTGCTGAGGAAGGATCAAATGTTGATTTGACGGAACAATTAGTGAGTATGATTACCGCGCAACGAAATTTTCAAGCGAATGCGCAGGTAATTTCGACAGCCGATACAATCACTCAAACAATTATCAATATTAGATAATTATAAAGCTAGCCCAGTTCTTTAGGTCGCGCGCTAACAGCCCTCCATGGCTTCGCGCGACTGGTCAAAAGCCGGGGTGGAATTAGTAAGAAATAAGTTTGGTAAAGAGAGGATTAAATGGATCGATTCATGTACATAGTGTCAGACGCTGCAAGTCAAATATTTAAGGCGCAAGCGGTTAATGCAAATAATCTTGCTAATGTTAGCACAACGGGTTTTCGTGCCGATCTAGCGGCATTTGAAAGCATTTCTGTTAACGATGGTAGAGGATTAGCGAGTCGTGCTTACAGTAAGACCTATAACTCAGGAATTGATTTTGCACCAGGCATGGTAATTTCGACAGGACGTTCACTCGATATTGCAGTGTCAGACAAAGGTCTAATCGCGGTTCAAGCTAAAGATGGCACTGAAGCCTATACTCGTTCAGGTAATTTAACAGTGACTAGCAATGGTCAATTGTTAACGGGAAGTGGTCATCCAGTTTTAGGTAACGGCGGACCGATAGCGCTGCCGCCATTTGAAAAAATAGAAATAGGTAAAGACGGTACCATTACAATTCGAGGGTTAGGTCAGAGCGCTGCTGCGTTAACTGTGGTTGATCGAATTCGCTTGGTCAACCCCGATACAACGCGTTTAAATAAAAATGTACAAGGCTTATTAGTTCTACCACAAGATGATCCTAAACCTAATCCGGATTCATCAATTTCTGTGAAAACTGGAATATTGGAGTCGAGCAATGTCAATGCGATTGAAGCAATGGTGACGATGTTGGATTTAGCAAGACAATTTGAAACTAACATCAAGTTTTTAAAAGATGCAGAAGAAAACGGAGCTGCACTTCAGCAATTATTGAGAGTAAGTTAAGGGATAACGAGGATTTAATATGAATCAAGCAATGTGGATCGCCAAAACCGGAGTTGAAGCACAGCAAACTAGAATGGCTGTGATTTCAAATAATTTAGCCAATGTTAGTACGACTGGTTTTAAGCGTGGACGAGCCGTATTTGAGGATTTGTTTTACCAAAATGTGAAACAAGTTGGTGGCCAGAGTTCACAAGATACCCAATTACCGACCGGTCTCTCGCTTGGAACAGGCGTTAAAACGGCTGCGACAGAAAAAATATTTACCCAAGGTAATCAAACAAAAACTGATAATTCATTGGATGTTTCGATTGAAGGTAAGGGTTTCCTGCAAATTCTTTTGCCCGATGGTTCATTGTCGTATACACGAAATGGCTCATTCAAGTTAAATTCGAGTGGTCAAGTTGTAACATCATCGGGGTATTTACTGCAACCTGCGGTTACAATTCCAAACACTGCGACAGGTATATCAATAGGTCGTGATGGCACGGTCAGTGTGACCAATGCTGGTTCTTCATCTCCGACTAATGTTGCCACACTGCAATTAGCTGGTTTTATAAACCCAGCCGGGCTACAACCCATTGGTGAAAACTTATATAAAGAATCAGCAGCAAGTGGTTCGCCACAAACCGGCGCACCGGGTTCGAATAGTTTGGGTGGCTTAAGTCAAGGGTTTTTAGAAAGTTCAAATGTCAATATTGTTGAAGAACTT
>QIKQ01000350.1 GCA_003233075.1 Gammaproteobacteria bacterium | reverse complement strand
AGACCGATTTCATGTCTCAAATAGTAACTCTATCAATTTAGTCCTATTTAGCTAGGTTTCATGAAATATTTTCATATTAAGCGGGACAGCAATGATGCTATGTGTACCTGCATCTGCTTGAAAAATTTGCAAAGCGACAATCGATTTAGGTTTTTGTCGCTTATCTTTCTTGCCATTATAGCCAAGCCCGCCAGGACCAAGATAGCTGCCTTGCTTAAACACTTTTTCTTTTAGCTTTTTTAAAGCAGCATTAGATTGAGTTTGAAAAGGCGTAAAATAATCCCAAGAACTTGCTCCAGCAAATAAGCCAAACGGTAAAAGCATCACCACTATAAAAAACAGGTTCTTTGATTTTGATAAGCACTCTCTCACTTAAGTCTTTACCATCAAATTTAGGCCATGATTAACCGATAATTCCACAAAATTCGGAAAGGAGGTAGCAACATTGTCGCAATCTAGTATTTCGATTGGCCCACTCGAACGCAAGCCAGCCATGGTAAATGCCATCGAGATACGATGATCACCATGACCATCCACTGTACCACTGCCTATTTGCCCCGGATTAATGATCATACCGTCCGGTGTAGGCCGGGCATCGATACCCAATGCTTGTAAACCATCCGCCATGACTTGAATACGATCGCTTTCTTTAACCCGCAACTCTTCAGCGCCGGTGAGAATTGTTTGACCTCTCGCGCAGGCTGCCGCGATAAACAATACCGGGAACTCATCAATCGCGAGTGGCACTAGCTTTTCAGGAATTTTGATGCCTTTGAGTTGGCTTGATTGAATGTGAATATCCGCGATTGGCTCCCCACCAATTTCTTTTTGATTTAATAAATCGATTTTCGCGCCCATAAGTTTTAATATATCAATCACGCCAGTTCGAGTTGGGTTAATACCAACTTCAAGCAGGGTGACATCGGCTTGCTTAGCGATCGCCGCGCCAACCATAAAAAAGGCTGCTGAAGAAATATCTGCAGGCACTTGTATCGAAGTCGCTTTTAGCTTACCACCGCCTTGAATTGTCACCGTAGAACCTGAAACTGTAATTGGGTAAGCAAAACCTTTAAGCATTCGTTCGGTGTGATCCCGAGTTGGTGCGGGCTCGGTAACGGTTGTTTCGCCTTGGGCGTACATGCCAGCTAAAAGCACACAAGATTTTACTTGGGCACTTGCCACGGGCAAATTATAGTTAATCGAATTTAATGCACGCCCGCCTTTTATGACTAAAGGTGCAGTACCATATTCTGTAGACTCAATTTCAGCACCCATAGTCGCCAAAGGATCTGTAACCCGACGCATAGGACGACCAGACAATGAAGCATCTCCAATGAGAGTTGATTCGAAATTTTGTCCTGCCAATAAACCGGACAATAATCTCATTGAGGTACCAGAATTACCTAAATCAAGCGCTGTGTTTGCTGCTTGTAAACCAGACATGCCAACACCGTGAATGATAAGTTTGCCGTTTTCTGGGCCTTCAATTTTGACGCCCATTTTTTTAAACGCCTCTAACGTTGCTAAGGCATCTTCGCCCTCAAGAAAACCGCTCACTTCAACCACGCCATCGGCCAAAGAACCTAACATAATTGAGCGATGTGAAATTGATTTATCGCCTGGCAAACGTATTTTGCCATTAAAGCTGTCACTGGGTTTCACTAAGAATCTTGTTTTTAATGCACTCATATATCTATGAACTACTGGTTATACTCATCGAGAAATTGATCACGAGCTTGTTTTGCATTTTTAAATATTTTTAGAATTTGCTCGCTGTTTTTCTCTTGAATTGATTGCTTGAGTTGATTTAAATCAGATTGAAATAAATCAATCATGGTTAAAATAGCCTGATTATTGTCTAAACAAATATCCCGCCACATGACTGGGTCGCTCGATGCGATACGCGTAAAGTCCTTAAAACCACCCGCCGCGTATTTAAATATTTCTTGTTTTTCACTCATTGTGGCGAGAGTATCCACGATAGAATAAGCAAGCACATGCGGTAGATGACTTGTCGCTGCTAATACTTCATCGTGATGCTCTACACTCATTTCAGTCACACTGGCACCCATTTTTTCCCATAGGCGTCTTACCAGGTTAATTGCGCTAGAGCTTGTTGATTTAACTGGCGTGAGAATGACTCGTCGATTTTCAAATAACTCAGCGAATGAAGCTTCCACTCCACTGTTCTCAGTGCCCGCGATAGGATGTGCTAAAACAAAATTATCAGGAATATGACCAAAAACATCATTCGCCGACTTAAGGACACAGGCTTTTGCGCTGCCCATATCTGTCATAATGCAATCTTTATTGATTGATTTTTTTAATTCAGTAAAAACTTTAGGCATCGCCCCCAATGGTGTGGCAACGACCACTAAGTCAGCATCGCGACTAGCCTGCTGTATGTCTGTGTTGTATTCATCGATAACACCCAGTTCGAGCGCTTTTATTAAATTCGCTTTACGACGACCACTACCTACAATCACTTCGCATAAATTTTCCTGGCGCAAGGCGCGCGCGAAAGATCCGCCTATCAAACCAACGCCAATGATGCAGACTCTCTTTATCACGATGCCGCTCATCACTGTTAAATAACGTCCGACAAAGCTTGCAAGAATCGTGAGTTTTCTTCGTTTTTACCGACCGTGACACGTATAAAACCTGGCATTTGGTAATTATCGATTGGTCGAATTATGATGCCTTTAGGTAATAATTTTTCAAAAACACTAGTACCCGAATCACCTACCTTAACGCTAATGAAATTGCCAACCGATGCAATCGGATGTAAACCCATGCGAATTAAACCATCGGTTAGATGCGCCATACCAATTCGATTTAAGTCAACTGACTGATCAACAAATTCTTGGTCTTCAAGTGCTCCACAGGCGGCTACTTGAGCCAGGCCATTGACATTAAAGGGTTGTCGTACTCGATTTAGCATATCGGTAATGGCTTCATTCGCTAAGCCATAACCAATACGTAATGCCGCTAAACCGTAAATTTTTGAAAAGGTACGCGTCACAAGTAAATTAGGGAATTCATTGAGCCAAGTACTCGTGTCTGGATAGTCTGCTTGTTTTACATACTCAAAATAAGCTTCGTCTATGACGATAACAATATTAGCCGGCACCTCTTTAAGAAAAGATTTCAGCTTTGCTCTATCAATCCAAGTTCCTGTTGGATTGTTTGGATTTGCTATCATTATTAAGCGAGTACGATCATCGATCAGTTTTATAAATTCGTCCAAATCATGACCATAAGGTTGATCACTGTCTGCAGCAAGCGCCTTGGCAATTTTTGCATCTGCTCCACACGCTTGCGTAACAATAGGATAAACCGCAAACGCATGTTCAGAAAAAATACAATTTAAGCCTGGGGCAAGATAAGCACGGGTTATTAGTTCAAGAATTTCATTTGAGCCATTGCCTATCGTGATACAAGACTCGGTTACATTGTGTTTCTTAGCTAGTTTTGACTTTAGCTCAAATGCATTACCATCTGGATAAATTGCAATATTATCTAAATTTTGTTTAATCGCAGCTAAAGCTTTTGGACTCGCACCCAAAGAATTTTCATTCGATGCTAACTTTACGGCATTGCTAATTCCATACTCACGTTCCAATTCACTAATCGGTTTACCTGGAGCATAGGGCGTTAAGCTTTGAATGCTAGGGTTAGCTAAAACTATAAATGATTCTATTGACGTGTTTGAATTTTGCATAATTTTAAAGTACAGCAGTAGGATAGGAGCCTAATACTTTGACTGTCATTGCCTCTTTTTCGAGTTCCGATAAAGCGGTACTCACATCTTGATCACTCTTATGACCATTAATATCAATAAAGAAAACATAGTCCCACATGCCTCGACGTGATGGTCTTGATTCGATTCGATTCATGCTAATTTTGTTTTTAACAAAAGGCTCTAATAAATGATACAAAGTCCCCACTTTATTACCTGCTGAAACAAGTATCGTGGTTTTATTGGTACCGCTTGGTGGCACATCGTGTAAGCCGATGATCAAAAATCGAGTGGTATTATCCGGATCATCTTCGATATTTTTCACTAAGCAAGGCAAATGATAAACTTCAGCAGCAGTTTCGCCGGCAATCGCTGCTGTGCCCTCTTGCTCACAAACTCGTTTCGCCGCTTCCGCATTGCTACTCACCGCTATTCTCTCCGCCTGTGGTAAATGAGTATCTAACCATTCTCGACACTGAGCTAAGGATTGTTGATGCGAGTATACTCTTTTGATATCTGATTGATTTTCAATTTTTGACAATAAGTGATGATGAATTCTTAATTCAACTTCGCCACTAATTTTTAACGGTGACTGCATAAATAAATCAAGCGTATGATTAATCACGCCTTCGGTTGAGTTTTCAACCGGTACTACGCCGTAATCTAAGTTGCCTGATTCAACTTCACGAAATACTTCGCTAATAGTTGCAAGAGGTGTGGTTTTCACGGAATGACCGAAATGTTTTAAAGCTGCAGATTGGGTAAAGGTGCCTTCGGGGCCTAGAAACCCAATGTTAAGCGTTTTTTCTAATGCCAAACAGGCTGACATGATTTCTCGAAATAGCCGAGTCACTTCCTCATCACGTAGCGGCCCCTTATTGCGTGCCATGACTTTTCTCAATAAATCAGCTTCGCGTTCAGGTCGATAAAATTGAGTTTGCACAACTTGCACATCCGTTTGTTCACCAGCATGCGCATTAATTGCCGCATTCTTAATTTTTGCGACTTCCTGAGCCAAGCCTGCTCTTTGATTTATAAGCGTGTGTAGCTCATTATCGAGGGCATCAATTTTTTCGCGAATTTTTAGTAACTCTTTCTCTTCCGACATGGCATTAGCTAATGTGTTTATTTGTCATTTTAGTTTACATACAAGTCGAACTGATAATACACCATCAATCGCCTCAATGCTTTTAATTACTTGATCCGGTATGTCTGAGTCGACATCCACCAAGGTATAGGCGATATCTGCTCGGGATTTATTTAGCATATCAACAATATTGAGACCCGCATCTGCCAAGGTGGTAGACATTTGTCCAAGCATATTAGGTACATTTTTATTGACAATCGCGATACGACAACCGCCATTACGTTGCATTTTAACTTCAGGAAAATTAACCGAGTTTTTTATATTGCCATTTTCCAAATAATCTTTTATTTGTTCTGCAACCATAATTGCACAATTATCTTCCGCTTCTTTAGTCGAAGCACCTAAATGAGGTAAGGCAATCACACGCGGATTAGCTTTTAATTCATTCGATGGAAAATCGCATACATAAGCGTAAATCTTACCGCTTTCTAAAGCTTGAGCAATCGCAGCATTATTAACAATGCCATCTCGAGCAAAATTCAAGACGACTGAATTGTCTTTCATAATTTTTATGCGTTCTTCATTGATAAGATCACGAGTACTATCAACCAGTGGCACATGAAATGTAATAAAATCTGCTTCCGACAATAAATGATCAACACTCGTTGCTTGCTGAACGTCTGAGGAAAGTTGCCAAGCGCGCTCAACGGTAATCTCTGGATCATAACCAATCACTTTCATGCCTAAGGTAAGTGCCGCATTTGCCACTTGAATGCCAATAGCACCGAGCCCGATTACTCCCAGTGTTTTACCAGGCAACTCAAAACCTACGTATTTTTTTTTGCCCGCTTCCACTTGCGTATTCAGAGCCTGATCATCGCCTGAAATATTTTTAGCAAAATCCCAAGCAGCAGTAATATTACGACAGGCGAGTAACATACCTGAAATAACGAGTTCTTTCACTGCATTCGCATTAGCACCTGGTGCGTTAAAGATCGGAATTCCCCGATCATTCATTTTCTCAATGGGAATATTATTAACGCCAGCTCCCGCTCGTCCAACGGCCTTTAAAGAATCAGGAATCTCCATGTCATGCATTTTAAACGAGCGCAATAAAATAGCATCTGGATGCTGAATCTCTGAGGCGACCTCAAAATTTTCTCTTGGCAAACGTTCTAACCCTGCCACTGAGATATTATTTAGAGTGAGTACTTTATACATAAATATTATTCCAAAAATATTACTTTAAATTCTGCTGTTCAAACTCTTGCATAAAACTGACAAGATCATCTATACCTTGTTCTGGCATAGCGTTATATATACTGGCACGCATTCCACCGACAGATCGATGACCTTTAAGGGTAACAAGATTTTTTGTTTTAGCTTGCTCTAAAAACGCAACATCCATCGATGCGTCAGCAAGCGTAAACGGCACGTTCATCCACGATCGATCGCAAACTCGAACTGGATTTGCATAGAAATCAGAATCATCAATTACTTTATAAAGTTTTTCTGCTTTGGCTTGATTTCGTTTGCCCATGCCAGCGACACCACCTTGCTTTTTAAGCCACATAAATACCAAACCGGCAAAGTACCATGCGTAGGTTGAAGGCGTATTGTACATTGACTCCGCATCGGCCAAGACCTTGTAATTAAACATCGATGGCAGCTTATCACTGCATCTTGCTAACAAATCTTCTCGAATTATGACTAGGGTTAAACCCGCTGGACCAATATTTTTTTGTGCGCCCGCGTAAATGACAGCAAAACGACTCACATCAATAGCTCGCGATAAAATAGTCGATGACATGTCCGCAACTAATGGTACAGACCCAGAATCAGGTACATAGGGAAACTCAACACCCTGAATCGTTTCGTTTGGCGTATAGTGAAAATAAGCATAATCATCCGCAATTGAATAACTATTCTCATCAGGTGCTAATGAAAATTCAACGTCGCTGGTATCCACTAGCACATCGACAGCGCAAATTTTCTTGGCTTCAGCGACGGCTTTTTTCGACCAAGAACCAGTGACTAAATACGCAGCTTTCTGCGAATTACTCGCCAAATTCATTGGGATTAATGAAAACTGGCTTGATGCGCCGCCTTGTAAAAACAAAACTTTATAATTGTCAGGGATGGCCATCAGGTCGCGTAAATCAGCCTCTGCCTGCTGAGCAATCGACATAAATTCTTTACCACGGTGACTCATTTCCATGACTGACATGCCCGTACCCTGCCAATCTAATAATTCTTTTTGTGCCTGCTCTAGTACATCGATCGGCAACATGGCCGGACCGGCACTAAAGTTAAATAACCGAGACATTGTTTACTCCATATCAATTTTACGCCTCTGATAAATCAGCGCACCTGTCATACCAGAAACAATTTTAAATAAACTACCCTGCCGCAAGCGGACGGGTATTTTCAAAAGAATTTTTACTTAACGAATAGTTATATTATGAATCTGAACTCGCCTCAGAATCCTCATCAGATTCTTCATCAGAATCGGAATCATCATTTAAGCTGGCCACAGGTGCCAAGCCAACAAGACTATCAGCTTCAGATACATTAATTAGCCTAACGCCTTGTGTATTACGCCCCATAATAGATATTTCTTCTATGCGGGTTCGAACCATGGTTCCGGAATTACTGATCATCATGACTTCGCTATCATCTAAAACTTGCGCTGCACTAACCACTTTACCATTCCGGTCACTCACTTGGATTGCGATAACACCCTGACCACCGCGACCATGTACTGGGTAATCTTCAATCGTTGTTCGTTTGCCATAACCGTTTTGAGTTGCGGTCAATATGGTGCCTTCAACCTGTAAAATTATTAATGCAATTACATTTTGATCGTCAGTCATTTTAATTCCGCGCACACCACAGGCAGTACGGCCCATCGCCCTAACGGCTGATTCATTAAATCGGATTGCCTTACCTGAATCAGAAAATAACATGACATCTTGATTGCCATCAGTGATTGCGACATTCACCAGATAATCATCGTCTTTAAGTTCTACCGCAATGATGCCGCTCGCCCTAGGTCGTGAAAAATGCGACAAAGGTGTTTTCTTTACGGTGCCATTTGCTGTGGCCATAAAAACGAAATGATCTTCGGTAAATTCATGGACCGGCATAATTGCGTTAATACGCTCACCAGATTCTAATGGTAATAAATTAACGATTGGTTTGCCGCGTGCTGTGCGACTTGTTTGCGGCAAATTATAGACCTTCAACCAATAGACTTTACCACGACTGGAAAAACAGAGAATGGTATCGTGTGTATTGGCAACAAAAAGCTTATCAATAAAATCTTCTTCTTTGACAGACGCGGCAGCTTTGCCCTTACCACCGCGACGCTGTGCGGAATAAGCACTTATCGGTTGCGCCTTAGCATATCCGGCATGCGACAAAGTGACCACAACGTCTTCCTGAGTAATTAAGTCTTCCATACTAAGATCTAGATGATCTTCCAGGATTTCAGTTCGTCTCTCATCACCAAATTTTTCTTTTACTTCTTCTAGTTCTTCTCGGATTACTGTCATCAGTATGTCCGGATTAGCTAAAATCTTAAATAATTCGCCAATAATTTTGTGCTTCTCATGGTATTCGGCGATAATTTTATCTTGCTCTAAACCAGTTAAGCGTTGTAAACGTAATTCCAATATGGCTTGTGCTTGCGCATCTGATAAGTGATAAGTTCCATCAACTATTCCAAGCCCATCAGCCAAACCTTCGATTTTTGATTCAGCACCAGCTCGCTGTACCATTTCAGCAACAACACCGGGCTGCCACGCTTCGTTGAGTAAACCTTGCTTCGCTTCAGCTGGCCCTTTTGATTTTTTAATTAAGGCAATAATAGGGTCTATATTGGCCAAAGCGACCGCCAGACCTTCTAAAATATGTGCTCGTTCTCGTGCTTTGCGCAATTCATAAACTGTTCTTCGTGTAACGACTTCGCGACGATGGCGAACAAAGGCTTCAAGCAATTGTTTTAGATTAAGTAGCTTTGGTTGGCCTTCTGTTAAGGCAACAATATTAATACCAAACACAGACTGCATTTGAGTTTGTTTATATAGATTATTAACGACTACATCCGATACTTCGCCGCGTTTTAATTCAATCACCATACGCATGCCGTCTTTGTCTGACTCATCACGCAAATCTGAAATGCCGTCGATTTTCTTGTCTTTAACTAACTCAGCGATTTTCGTTAACAATCGTGCTTTATTAACTTGGTAAGGCAACTCAGTCACAACTATTTTTTCGCGGCCGTTTTTATGTTCTTCGATGTGTGATTTAGCCCGAATTTGAATTCGACCTCGGCCCGTCGCATAGGCTTCACATATACCCCTTGAACCGTTGATGAATCCAGCCGTTGGGAAATCAGGCCCAGGAATATGGTCCATTAACTCTTTAATACTAATATCTTCATTATCAATCAGTGCAATACAGCCACTAATCACTTCATTAATATTGTGCGGCGGAATATTAGTTGCCATACCTACAGCAATGCCAGCCGAGCCGTTAATTAATAAATTTGGTAATCGAGTTGGTAATACAGTTGGCTCTTTTTCAGTGCCATCGTAATTAGGTTCAAAATTAACTGTATCTTTGTCTAAATCGGCAAGCAATTCAGCAGCAATTTTTGACATACGCACTTCGGTATAACGCATTGCTGCCGGTTCATCACCATCAACAGAACCAAAGTTACCTTGGCCATCAATTAACATATAACGCAGCGAGAATGGCTGGGCCATGCGAACAATTGTGTCGTAAACGGCAGAATCACCATGTGGATGATACTTACCCATGACGTCACCAACAACGCGAGCAGATTTTTTATAGGGACGAGTATGATCATTGCCAGTCTCGTACATCGCGAATAAAGCACGTCGATGAACTGGTTTTAAACCGTCTCGAACATCCGGTAAAGCACGACCCACTATGACGCTCATTGCATAAGCGAGATAGGATTGCTTCATCTCATCTTCGAGATTAACCGGGAGGACTTCTTTGGCAAATTCTGCCATGTTTAGGCGAGCTTCCTTCAGTGCTGAATAAATCAACAATTTATGTAAAAATTATACGTTCAAGTGGCGAATTAGCCTTAAACGCATTTAACTATCCAATGACATCGTAGTGTAGCACAGAAGTACCCTACACTACATTACAAAAAAAACGTCTCAGAAAATCTCTACGAGGCTGATAATTTGACAATACAATATCCCTTACTCTAAAACTGACAATATTTCCTCTTTAAAACTGAGCTTAATAGCTTCAATTTTGAAAAACAAATGCTTATTATTTCCTCATTAATATAGCGATAGATGCTGCATTTGGCTCTGATATGACGCCTTTTTCGGTCACCAAGAAATCAACCAGAGAGGCTGGTGTGATGTCAAATACAGGATTCCAAAATTCGCTTTGCGCAGCGGCTATTTGCTTGTTGGCGTAAGCTTGCAATTCACTTGAATCACGCATTTCAATCGGTATATCGCTACCTTGTGCTGAATTAAGATCGATCGTCGAGCTAGGCGCAACTATCATTACCTTAACTCGGTGATACTTTGCGTTAACTGCCGCAGCATAGGTACCAATTTTATTAGCCACATCACCATTAGCAGCAACTCTATCTGCACCTACAATTAACCAACTTATCTTGCCTTGCTGCATTAAATAGCCATTCGCCCCATCCGCAAGTAGCGTGACAGAAATATTATCTCGTAAAAGCTCCCAAGCAGTTAAACGTGAGCCTTGAAACCAGGGGCGAGTTTCATCGGCATAGACTTTATCCAACTTACCTTGCGCAAACGCAGTGCGAATCACACCTAAAGCGGTGCCGTGACCCCCTGTCGCTAAGGCGCCTGCGTTGCAATGGGTTAACACTTGCGAATTTGGCTGAATTAATTCTGCACCAAACTGCCCCATAGCCAAGTTTGCCCTTATATCCTCTTGATGAATTTTAAGCGCAACTCGTTTTAAATGCGCAGCCAATTGATGTCGGTCTGAATATTGGTATTGATTAAAAATAGATTTCATCTGAGACAAAGCCCAGGCCAAATTAACTGCTGTGGGTCGGGACTTACTCAATGATTCAAAATCCTTCTCAATTTTTGCGTGCCACTGGATTTTATCTTTTTCTTGCTGATGCGATAAAATAGACAATACCACAGCGTACGCCGCTGTTATGCCAATGGCTGGCGCACCCCGAACAACCATGCTACTAATCGCCTGAGCAACATCAGCCGCCTTGCCATAGCGAATATAAACCTCGGTTTCAGGTAATTTTCGTTGATCTAATAACACTAAATTATCTTCATGCCAGTCGATCGCATTTATTGATTTAGGATTCATAACTTTCCAATGCCAAAATTAACTGTATTCAATAAAATTATCGCATGCTATTTTAGCCTAATATATATCTTTATTCACATTGTTAAGTTATTGGCAATGCCAAACTATTGCATCAAACCATTGCAGGAGTTTTAATGAGCTCATTAAAAACCGTTGACTCAATCATTCATGCTAGATGGCTTATTCCAGTCGAACCAAACGATGTCATTTATGAAAATCATGCCTTAGTCATGCAACAGGGTAAAATATTAGATATTTTACCGAGCGCAGAATGCGAACAAACCTATCAGTCAGACGACGTCTGTCAATTAAACACTCATGCTCTCATCCCAGGATTAATCAATGCACACACACATGCGGCAATGAATTTATTAAAAGGATACGCGGACGATTATCAGTTAATGCACTGGTTAGAAAAATATATCTGGCCTGCAGAACAAAAATGGGTCAGTGAAGAATTTGTTTATGATGGCAGCAGTCTTGCTTTTGCCGAAATGATTCAAAGTGGTACAACCTGCTTTGCCGATATGTACTTTTATCCTGAAATTGCAGCAAAAGTTGCAAAAGAAATTGGCTTGCGTGCTTGTATAGGACTAATCGTCATCGACTTTCCAAGTGCGTGGGCTAGTTCGGCTGAAGAATATCTAGATAAAGGACTCGCTCTACATGATCAAATAAATGAATGGCCTTTGATTAGTAGCATGTTTGCTCCGCACTCAACCTACACCGTATCAGATGCAGCGCTAAAAAAGATTGCAACTTTATCCAATGAACTAAACATTCCTATCCAAACACATCTTCACGAAACCAAGCTCGAAGTTGAAGATTGCCTGAAATTACACAAATTGCGACCTTTACAACGCTTAGAAAATTTAGGCCTAGTCTCTTCATCCCTAATAGCCGTGCATATGACGGAAATAAACAAGGATGACATAAAGACACTCGCCAACAATGGCGTTCATGTAGTGCATTGCCCTGAATCAAACTTAAAATTGGCTAGCGGCTTATGTCCAGTCGCACAATTACAAGATAGTAATGTCAATGTCTGCATTGGAACCGATGGAGCTGCAAGTAATAACGATCTCAGCATGATTGGTGAAATGCGCACTACTGCACTCATTGGTAAAATAGTCGCTCAGTCTGCCGAAGCACTTACTGCTAGGACTGTTTTAGAAATGGCAACGATTAATGGCGCAAAAGCATTGGCCATCGATAAATTAACCGGAAGTTTAAAAATCGGCAAAGCGGCAGACGTTGTTGCAATCAATCTGGATGAGTTGGCAAACATTCCCGTCTATGAGCCAATTTCGCAATTAATTTACACTTGTCAAAACTCAAATGTGACCCATGTCTGGGTCAACGGTAAAATTTTGTTAAATAATAAACAACTCTGTACAATAAACGAATCGGCGTTAAAATTGAAGGCCGCTGACTGGCAGCGGAAAATCAGCAGCACAATTAATTGATTTTGTATTCTTAAATCACTAAGGGCTAATAAATGCAAACCAATGCTAATGTAGATCCAGACGAAATTGCCAAATTTAATGAGCTAGCAAGTCGCTGGTGGGACCCAAGCAGCGAATTTAAGCCTCTACATGATATTAATCCGCTTCGACTAAATTATATTCAAGAACAAGCCGGCCTGAAAAATAAAAAAGTACTTGATGTTGGTTGTGGCGGCGGTATTTTATCCGACAGCATGGCACTCGTTGGCGCACAAGTGACTGGCATTGATATGGGCGAAGCGCCACTCAAAGTGGCTAAACTACACCAACTCGAATCTGGCGCGCAAGTAGACTACCAGCAATCAACTGCTGAAGATTTTGCAAAACAACACCCACATCAATTTGATGTAATCACCTGCATGGAAATGTTAGAACATGTCCCCGACCCTAGCTCCGTGATTCAAGCCTGCGCCGAGCTTCTTAAGCCAGGCGGTCATGTCTTTTTTTCTACTATTAATCGCAACCCAAAAGCATTTCTATTTGCCATCGTCGGTGCTGAATACATGTTAAAGCTATTGCCGAAAGGGACTCATGAATATAAGAAATTTATCAAGCCGTCCGAATTAACTCGCTGGGCTAGATTCGGTGGTTTAAAATTACAAAACATGTCAGGCATGAACTACAATCCCATGACTAAGGAATTTAAATTAAATAAAAACGTATCCGTTAATTATTTATTAACATTCAATAATTCTAGTTTAACTTGATGTAAAAAGCTCACATTAGTTTACGAGTTTTTGCCTAAAATTTATTTTTTATATTGGATATTCTATGTCATTAGGTCTCTTGATAAGTAGCGCAATAGTCATACTTGTTTTATCAAGTTTAATTACTTGGCTTATTACCCACCTAATTAATCAAAAGAAGCTTGAAGATCATAACCGACAAATCTCCCAATTAGAAACTACCCTCGAAATGGAACGCGCTAATTTTAAAGACAAATTAAACGATCGTAATGCAATTTCAAATATATTTAGTGATTTATCGCAACGCGCACTTGAAACAAATAACGATCATTTTTTAAAATTAGCTCAAGAAAAGCTTAGCCAATTTCAAATCATGGCTGGCAATGATTTAGATAAGCGCAGCAATGCAATCGACAATATGATCAAGCCTATCAAAGAAGCGTTGGACAAAACTGAAAAACAAATCCATCTCATCGAAAAAGAGCGCAAGGAAAGTTTTGGCGCTCTCAACCAACATTTGGAGTCGCTTGCCCGAGCACACGAAAGCCTTCAAGGTGAAACGCGTAATTTAGTCACTGCTTTACGCCGACCAGAAGTGAGAGGTAAATGGGGTGAATTAACCTTAAAGCGGGTCGTTGAACTCGCCGGTATGGTTGAACATTGTGATTTCTACGAGCAAGAACAGACTAAAACTGAAACAGGGTCTTTACGACCAGATATGATCGTCCGCCTCCCGGGCGAACGCGAGATAGTCATTGATGTTAAGACTCCTTTAGACGCCTATCTTAATGCAATTGAAAGCAAAGATGAGACAGAACGCCAGTCTGAATTATTACGTCATTGCCGTTCAGTACGAGCACGCGCCAAGGAGCTGTCAAGTAAAAATTACTGGAGTCAGTTTGAAAAAGCACCTGATTTTGTTGTCATGTTTATCCCTGGTGAACAATTTTTATCGGCAGCGCTAGAACTCGATCATGAAATATTAGAAAATGCCTTGCAACAAAAAGTCATTATCGCAACGCCAACGACCTTGGTTGCACTATTACGCGCAGTCGCTTATGGTTGGCGGCAACAAACTCTCGAAAAAAATGCAACCCAAATAAAAATACTAGGTGAAGAGATGTATAAGCGCTTAGGCGTCTTTACCGATCACTTAGCTCGACTAGGAAAATCCTTGGGTTCCTCTTTGGATCACTATAATAAAGCCATTGGCTCGTTAGAACGACAACTCATCCCGAGTGCACGTAAAATGGAAGAACTCGGTATTAATAGTGAAGAAAGTATAGAAGTGCCTAACCCCATCGAACAAACCACACGCGAGTTAAACTCTCCAACATCACATCCAAATGACTAATAGTGCTTATCTTGAGTATCAAAATCGTTGGTGCCGCCCAGGCTCTAGTTTTTATTATTCAATAAACTATTTGAGCAAAGCCCAACAAGAAGATGTTTGCGCCTTGCAAGTTTTTTATCGAGAATTATTTCACCTCGTCTGCAATTATAAAGAATTCGACATAACCCTAAATCGACTACAATGGTGGCTGGAAGAAATAGAACGCATTAAAAACGATCAAGCCCGGCACCCAATCAGTATCAAGCTCTACAAGACACTTGATAGAAATCAATTAAGCACAAACAATTTACTTCAGTTTACAAATAACCTTGCCGTTTTTTTTCAAGCGCTCGCCGTCAAAAGTGAAACCGATTTTACAGTACTCGCCGATAATAGTTACGGTAAAATATTAGATCTTCAGTTGCAATGTGTCGATAAAACTAATATCCCGCCAAGCGAATTTATTAAAAATTATTCTAGCGCATTACTTTCTATATTTTTGTTAAGGCAAATAGGATTCGATCTAAAACGTAATTTTTTTTATTTGCCTATTGAATTTTTAGATTTAAAACAGCCAAGCATTGAGCAAGTAAAAGCCTTTTTAGAAAACAAGGCCAATATGGATAATTTGGTTACTAAAATACATAATTACGCTATTACTTCACTTATAACACTTACCAGCGATAAAAAAGTTAGACCACCCCAACAGACACTGATACTTGCTAAACTAGCTTATGCCTTAATGCAAGAACTTAATAATAATACGCCGCTGTTATTGAAAAGCAGAATAAGCCTAACCCCTTTTAGAAAATTTTGGATTAGCTGGGTCTCTCACCTTAAATACTCACTAAAAATAGACCAAAAATTTAATTAAGCCTAAAAACCCTAAACATATAAACTTAAGACGGGCTGTTAAAAGTGCTAACAAGTGTAAAATAATTAAACCCAAAGTCACCATTTTTTGCTATATTAGCGTAAATTATTAAACAAGCCGAATCTTAAATGAAAAATGAAACCTTATTAATTACCGGAGCTGCGACTGGCTTTGGCAAAGCGCTCTGTTTTCGCCTTGCCAAACAAGGCGGCAATTTAATCTTACTCGATAAAGACAAGCGTGCACTTCAAGCACTTTATGATGAGTTAGATCCAATTGAGAATTGTTTTCCTGTTTTGTATCCGATGAACCTCGCTGGAGCACAGATTGAAGATTATCAATCCCTTAGTGAAGTTATAAAAAAAGAATTCGGAGAACTGCATTCGATTATTCATAATGCAGCTCAATTTGACGGACTGAGCCCACTAAGCCACACCAAAGTTTTCAATTGGTTTGAAACAATCCAAACCAATTTAAGTGCACCTTATCTTCTCAGTCAGGCCTGTCTAGAGTTACTTGTAGAAAATAACAAAGGTAACATAGTCTATATTACCGATGACTTCAGCAATTCCACACCCGCTTATCGAGGTGCGTATGCCGTGTCGAAAGCAGGTTTGGATACGCTGATGAAAATTACGGCTGAGGAAATTGAGGAAACAAGCAATATAAAAGTATTTAGCTTTAATCCTGGATTTATGGAAACTGCGTTTCTTGCAAAAATTTATCCTGGTCACGAACCCGGAACCCTAGTTAGCACCGAAACAATCGCAGACGAATGCGTCAATTTAATGCTAGAAAAAACTAAGCAGGAAATTCACGGCAAGGTGATTAAGTCAGAACTTGCTTGTTTTGAAATGAACCCAGCTTAAAAACCTGTGGATTAAAATTTGATTGACCTTGTTCGCTTCGCGAGCGACCTGTTGAATTTTAATCTTGAATTTAGGAGATCGCCACGCAACCTTCGGTTGCTCGCGACGACGAGTAGATTATAAAGTACTTGCGAACCTAATCTATATCTGTACGTCTTTGCGAAGTTACGAAATAACTGAAGCAATCCGCCCTAGCGTCCAGAGTAAGCGAAGCTTACGAAGGATCTCATAAGCTAGTTGACGATGCACTTCTTTGAGGTAAACAGTTGAATTTTTGAGATCGCCACGCAACCTTCGGTTGCTCGCGACGACGAGTAGATTATAAAGTACTCGCGACTCGCACGGCGGACGACGCTTTCTTTTAGTCCATTAAGTTTATTTTGATATTTTGTTCTTTTTCTAATATTTCGCGTCGAGCAGCCAAATAACGTTGAAAATTTGGCTCTTTTAAGTACGCCTTTTGATGCACATAAGCCATGGCGCCTTGAATATGAAATGCTTTTAAATAAGCTTCAGCTCTGAATACTTCCTTACCCGAAACATCAAAAAAAACTAAACTCGGCGTGTATTTAATATCAAGCTTTTTGGCCCACTTATCAACTGTCGTGCTTTCTCCTGAGGGAGTAACTATTTTATCTTTAGACCACATATCTACTAGGGCAACACTTAACTTATCATATTCATTTTTGCTGGTTTTTCGTTTTAAAACATCCTTATGTAACTCATCACAGGACTTACAACGAGTTTGTTCGAATAATACCAATATGGGCTTTTTTTCCTTAGCTTGTATCGCTTTCAAATCATAAGGTGGTTTTTTAAATCCTGATTCAAAACTGAGTTTGGATTTGGCTTGAATGGGTGATACTTTTTTATAGTAGTCCCGAAAGCTCAGTTTAGTTTCCATTTGGCCTTTAATATAATCCATAAGAGCAGAAAATTTAGCAGGAAAATAATAACCATTAACGCGCATAATAATCTTGCCTTTTTCATTTAGAAAAAGCAGCGTTGGCGTATAGTTTACCTTTAAGTCTCGAGCAAATTTTTTCTCTGTAGTCACTTTGCCATTTAGATCGGTGACTTCATTGCTACCCCAGAGATTAATTGCAATCGTATCAACTGTTGCTTGGGTCTTTTCGGCTAAAACTCTTTGTCCAAAATTATCTTGTAATAGTTTATTACAATAGGGGCAGCCATCTTGAAAAAAATATAACATCACTCGTTTTTTTCCAGCCGTGGCCTCCTTAATGTCTTCTCTAATATCTAGAAAGCTTAATTTAAACCACTTAGGTTTATCATGATGACCTGGATTAACCATACCCTGATCAAGCTCCGTAGCGTGTCCCCCTTTTTTTCCTGCATCAGCTTTAGTCTTAATCGCGTTTGCATGACTGTCGGCCGAATCACAACTCAAAGCAAACACTGCCACCCACATCACTAACAAGGATTTAATACAAATTCTCATCACCTACTCCGTAATATTTCATTTTATGGCTCAATAATTAAGCATCATTAATAACTCGATAACAAATCATACTCTACCTCTAATACTAGACTTATTTATGTAGCTATTAAAGTGTCTCACGGTTGTTTTCCCTTAATTTGTGTGCGTTATTAGCATTTAAAGATACATTATATGGCTGATTTCAATTATGTGGCCATTATTGCCGCCTGTCACACATAAAAGTCAATTGTTTGACTTCCTAGGGTCTTTTGTTAAGTGTATTTAACTATCTAATTGATTTAATGGGATTATTTTTGAGGTCTCTGACTGGCATAAATTTCGCATTTACTAACCATAAGTATAACGAAATGAGTTGGGAGTACCCTATGCCGTCATCCACAAACATGTTAGATACTAATCTCACTGATGACATTATCATCAGTAATTCCGGGTACAATCAATCCCGTCATCCGAATGCCAATCTTGCAAGCTCTGAATTAAATCGTGCGCTTGAAATTACTAACGTTTTGCAGTCAACCTTAGACTTAGAAACACTATTCCAACTTTTTGTTCGCGAATCACAAAAATCTGTCGGTTTTTGTGGTCTTGAATACAGCAATAAAGAAATAAAGAAATCACTCACCTTTGGCCGCAAAGCAAAACATCAATGTAACTATCGATTACTAGTTGGTAGCCAAAAATTAGGCTCATTAACTATATTTCGCTCTAAGCCATTTAGTGATACTGAAACGCAATCACTTGAATATTTATTCTCTAGTTTACTTTACCCACTCAGAAATACAATTTTGTATTTAATAGCACTTAAAACAGCATTGACCGATCCACTCACTGGCACCAATAATCGCACTTCATTTGAATCTTCGATTAAAAGAGAAATCGATCTTGCTAAACGCCACGGTACACCACTCGCTCTTCTAATTGCCGATATAGATCATTTCAAAAATATAAATGATGAGTTTGGCCATTTATACGGTGATTGTGTTTTACGTGAAGTTGCACAAAAAATACAAGCAAGTATTCGAAGCTCAGATATTCTATTTCGCTACGGTGGTGAAGAATTTGCTATCGTGCTAAGCAATACTAGTCAAGACGGCGCTAATTTAACTGCAGAGCGAATTCGATTTGCGATCTCAAAAAGCAATAAATCACTGGAAAAGAAAGATGCCAATCAAAAAGTAACCATAAGCATTGGTGGCACTAATCTGCGTGAAAGTGATGATCATATTTCAATTTTCAAACGTGCGGACAAGACTTTGTATCAAGCAAAAAATTCCGGTAGAAATTGTGTTTGTTTTAACTCAGACAAATAAAATTACACATTAATTTTAATACTTGAGAACTAGTTCGCTAACATTTTCTAAAGTAGTCTTTACAACTATTAATGCACTACTATAGTTTAAAGTGCCATGTCGTTATCAGTTATTACCTGCAATAGAAAGGTAAAACTGACACTCACACTAATAATAATCAAATAGTCATATCGTTTTAATAGACGAGGGATTGTAATGAAGCAATATCAACAAATTAACGACATCGTTCAGTCAACGCATAGACTCACTGTTATCCCAACAAAGCGTTATAATACAATTAGCTCTTTGTTTCAACAATTTGGGCTAAAGTCTGGCATGTCCATATACACTTGGGACAAAAATCAAGGCTTACAAACACTCGAAGATGATCCCTTAGTCATTCCCGATACTCAGCTCGCCTACAATGTACTTGAATTTGTACAAAATTCATTGCATTACGCTATTTATTTATTACAAGATTTTCCCTACGTGCCGGTCTCTAAAACAGCCGAATTATTTAATAATTTATTGCTTTCACAGACTCAAATTAATGGCAAATTAATCTTAGTCGGGCCTCAATTTAGCTTGGATCCCGCACTACAAGAACACACGTTGTTTATCGATTGCGGTGAACCAATGTATTCTGCGCCCGAGGAGGCATTGGATATTCCTAATATACCAATGTACGGAGCAGTTGCATCGGCAAGAAGATAAGTAGTTACTTAGGGAAGCTCTGATCAATTCATCCATGAATTGTCAGTTTGCTTGGCTCACAAAATCAATCGCTTACAGCGATTGATTTTGACGACACATCCCTGTGTCGCAAGAACCTCTGAATTAATCAGAGGTTCTTTAGACTAATCTCAGAAACTATAATTGCAGTGCGTATTCACTGACAACAGGCTTTTATTAATTTTAGAAGCCTGTTTTTTTATTCCTTCTTCACTGCTGTCACGTTGGGAATTGAATAAATGCGATTACCTGCCCCGCACTTTTGACCATGGACGGTCTTACGACCAGAACCAGCACAGCTGGTGCAGTAAGTACTTGATGAAACGCCGAAGGCGGTTCTGAAGTGAGTCGCGAAGGCCACGGAAGGCCGAGAACGACCAACGAGTGTTTATTACCTCCTGACGGGCTACAAAGTAAAATATAATTAGCCAAATTCTTCTTAAGAATTCAATTTATCCCCTCGATTTAACAACTCTGTATTGACGTTTAATAATGCTAACGTCACGCACCCTTCTTGATAAATTAGACTTAAAGATGGATAATAAATATCATTATGTAGCATTAGCAGCTTAATAATGAGATTCAGCCTAGGCAATTATTACCTTAAGGAAGGGTTTATCTAATGAGTATCAACGTTTTCCAACAAATAAAAGATTTGTCTATTGGTGCAGTGATTGGTGCTGCAAATATTATCCCGGGTGTCTCTGGCGGCACAATGGCATTGGTAATGGGCGTATATCAACGCTTACTCACTGTTTTAAGCGGTATTTCAATCAAAACCTTTAAATGTTTTTTTGGTTTATTCCGCTTTAGCCAAAAGTCTAGACAAGACTTTGCAGAAGAATTTAATCGCTTAGAGGGCTTCTTCCTAATTAAGATATTTGTTGGTGCTATAGTCGCTATTGTTTTACTCGCAAGCCTAATGGAGTTTTTAATTAATCATCACCACGCTGCTACCTATGGCTTTTTCTTTGGATTAGTGCTTCTATCGGCAGTCTACCCTTACAAATTAATACGTAAAATGAGACCTCAACTTCTCATTGCCTTGTTCTTAGGCGTGGCCTCTGTATTCGCAATTTCTATCGGCGTTAACGATAAAGATCTGATTGAAAAAGCAGAAATCAAACAAGAAAAGAAGGCAGCTAAAGCTGCAATGAAATCAAATCCTAATGCTCTAGCAAAAACAACAAAAACTGTTTCTAAAGCAGATACAAAATCTCTACTGTTTATGTTTCTACTTGGCTCAGTCGCAATCACTGCAATGGTATTACCCGGTGTGAGTGGCTCTTTTCTATTGTTAGTGCTTGGCGGCTATTTCGATCTCCTGAGCGCAATCGCAGAACGCGACATGGCTATACTCTCCGTGTTTTTGGCAGGTTGTATGATCGGCTTAATTATCTCCACACGCATGATCAATTATCTACTGACTCGGTGGCACGATGCGACGATGACATTCTTACTAGGATTGGTTTTTGGCTCGCTTTGGGTTATCTGGCCATTCAAACATGTCTATCAATTAGGTGATGTAACCGTCTATTTAAAAGATAATACCTTGCCGACCAGTTTCGGACCTATCGAAATTATGACCATTTTCAGTACCCTAGCGGGTATCGCGATTGTTGCTTGTTTTTTATGGTATGAAAAATTTAAGAAAAAAACGTAGCGAACAAGAGTGAGCGGAATACGTGCTAAAGATTTTACAGGTCGCCCATAATAAGTGAGTGATAACGAATGATTGGGCGACGACTGAAAAGGGGTTGGCCTTTAGAGCCAGCAGTTCCGAAATATCCCCTCCCCACGCCCTAAAAGAACAATGAGCCCTAAGTGAGGTGATAGATGAGCGTCTTGTGTAGCGAGTACGACCCGGACGGGAAGTGCGAGCGAAGCAGATTTGAGGTGGACAGGACGTCCACCGATATTAAGCGAAACGATCAACACACTTAGGTAAGATATTAAAAACAGATTGTTGTGTTAAAACGAAGTTTTATAAATTTAATTGCAATTAATCGATCACCTTTTGGTATTAAATCTAGGGATCCGACTGTTTCGGATTCAGACTGTGAACAAGCTACTTGGTCCGCAAATATTATCTATTCCAAAATCAATTATTTTTCCTTAACCGCATCATAAAGCTTCTTTTTGTCTTGATCAGACAAGACATAATGCTCGCCCGATTTTACTTTTTTATTCATTGTAATTGGACCATAACGAGTCCGAATCAGTCGATTCACTTTTACATCTTGGCTTTCGAAAAGCCGACGCACTTCTCGATATTTACCCTCACCTAATACAACTCGGTACCAATGATTGGCGGTCTGTGAATGGTGATGCTCTATTTTGAGAAATTTTGCTTTCTTGCCATCAAGCAATATGCCATCTTGCAGTGTCTTAATTTGTGAATCATCTAAGCTACCGAGTACACGAACGAGATATTCTCGTTCGATTTGTGAGCTGGGATGAGTTAGCTTATTAACCAGATCGCCATCTGTCGAAAAAAGAAGCAAACCTGAAGTATTTAAATCGAGGCGTCCAATGCTAATCCAACGCTGACCTTTTATTCGCGGAAGTAATTCAAAAACTGTTTTGTGGTCTTTTTCTCGTGTTCTTGAGCACAAATAACCTAGCGGTTTATTGAGTAATAGCACTTCCTGTGCTCTTGTTTTTTTCGAAGGCCGAACGACTTTACCACTGACTACAATATTATCTTTATCGGTGACACGAATGCCAAGTTCCGCTACTTTGCCATTAACTTTTATTTTACGATCTCGAATCCACTGCTCTATTTGCCTTCGCGAACCAAAGCCTAATGCCGCCAAATACTTTTGTAATCGTTCCTCTGACATGATTTCCTATATCTGGCTTATACCCTAGCTATCTATACTAGCTATTGCTCATTGCTACTTCAGATTCATCAAGTTCTTTTTCGTTTCTTGTATCAATAGTTGCACTACTGTCTACTTGGGCATCCTCATTAACCACCAATTCAGCCTTAGGTCCTTTCACGACAAGCTCCAAATCTTCTAAGATTTCCGCTTCTTTTCCAGCATCCAAATCAGTGTCGTTTGATCCCTGTTTTGACTCAGCCTCAATCGCTTCAAGCTCCTCAGCTTCGGCAACAGCTTCTGAATTATGCTCATCATCCGTTATGTCTTGGCTTACAGAATCATCTTCATTTAGATCTACATTAGGCAAATTTTCTTGCTCATTACTCACTGATTCATTAGCGCTTGATGTTTCACTATTATCGGAATCTTCACTCGTTTTATCTTTTTGATCTTCGGGCAAGGCATCGAAATTTAGTTCTTTATTAATGTCATCTAAACTCCTTAATTCGGATAAACTTGGTAATTCTTCTAAAGTCTTCAAATTAAATGAGTCTAAAAATAATTTAGTAGTACCAAATAAAGCGGGTTTGCCTGGAACATCCCGATGACCTATCACTTTGATCCACTCGAGTTCTAACATCGTACGTACAATTGAGCTGCTCACCGCAACACCACGAATTGATTCAATTTCGCCGCGTGTAATAGGTTGACGATAAACAATTAATGCCAAGGTTTCCATAAATGCACGCGAATATCGCGGCGGTTTGTCTTCCCACAGCCTAGATACCCAAGGCGACATTTCTGCTCGTACTTGTACTCGGAAACCTGACGCTACTTTTTTTAGCTCAATGCCACGACCATCCATTTCCTTCTCTAAATCCTTTACTGAATTTTTAATTTGATCGCGATCAACTTTTTCATTTTCTTTAAACAACGCCAGCAAATTATCAACTGTTAATGGTTTCCCGGCAGTAACTAATGCGCCTTCTATTATATTTTTTAATTGTTGTGAATCCATATCTTCGTCTCTTGATATTTTATACTTAAAATATTAATTTAATAATTAGTGAACTGCGGAATCTTCGTCAAGCTCTAATGAGGCTTCATTGATTGCCAGCTCATTAATTCGGTTAATTTCATCCTCACCCATTTCGCTTGGATCCAAGACAGCCGATTTAGCCTTAATGTGTATTGGCGCATACAATTCAGATTGTACAATTTCGAGTAGAGATTCTTTGACTAGTTCAAGAATCGCTAAAAATGTGACAACCACTCCCATCCTGCCTTCGCTAAAATCAAACAAACTAGTAAATTCAACAAATTCAGTTGCTTGAACTGATTCCAAAATTTTACTCATACGCTCTCTTACCGACAATGCTTCCATTTGTACGTGATGATGATTATACATTTCAGCACGAATAAGCACTTCGTTAAACGCCTTAAGCAATTGGTCCAAATCTACTTTCGGCAAAGGTCTGTCTTCAGGGTGCGCTAATTCGATATCAACGACCGCTTTGAGTGAGTCACGACCAAACCGGTCTAAGGCTTCCAAATCCTCTCCTGCCTGCTTATACCGCTCATACTCTTGAAGTCGTCGCACTAGCTCAGCTCGAGGATCTAATTCGTCGTCTTCTTCTACTGCCGGTCGAGGTAATAACATTCTCGACTTAATTTCTGCCAACATTGCGGCCATAACCAAATACTCTGCCGCAAGTTCGAAACGCATTTCTTGCATTAGATCTATATACTTTACATATTGTTTGGTTATATCGACTATTGGAATATCCAATATGTCCATGTTTTGACGTCGAATTAAATACAGTAGCAAATCAAGCGGGCCTTCAAAATGATCTAGAAATACTTCTAAGGCATCCGGCGGAATGTATAAATCTTTAGGTAACTCAGTAATATTATTACCACGATAAACTGCCACTAGCCCAGACTCAGATTTAGCTTCAGATTCCTCATTCGCTACTTCTATTGATTGCGCTGTTAGCTCGCCATTAGCTGCATCAATATTTTCTAATTGTGCTTCGTTCTCTATCATAATTTATTTCGCGTACAATCTCGGGCCTAGTAAGCTAATTACTATCTGTAAGAAAGGCCCATAATATTTCTTACTTCAAGCATGGTCTCTTCAGCCGCATCACGTGCTGCTTCACATCCTTCTGTAATAATGCTTTTTACCAACGCTGAATCTTGTTCGAATTCTTTAGCGCGTTCTTGGATAGGCTTTATTTCCTCAATAACAGCATTGATTATATGCTGCTTACATTCTATACAACCTATACTAGCCGATTTGCAACCTTCAATCACTGATTGCTTCACACTTTCATCCGAATAAACATGATGCCACTCCCAAACCGGACATTTTTCAGGGTCTCCCGGATCAGTTAAACGAACTCTATTAGGATCAGTCGGCATTTTTCTTAATTTTTTCTCAACCTCTTTAGGGTCTTCTCGCAAACTAATTGTATTGTGGTAAGACTTAGACATTTTTTGGCCGTCTAACCCTGGCATTTTTGAGGCAGCAGTTAACAAAGATTCCGGTTCAGGCAAAATTATCCGACCAGAGCCCTCTATGTAGCCATACAACCGATCTAAGTCGCCCTTCGTTAAATTTTGCGCTGATTCTAATAACGCTCTGCCTTTATCCAAAGCATCTTGATTACCTTGCTCCTGATATAGGCGGCGAGATTCATTATATATTTTAGCGTTTTTCTTACCTAACTTCTTAATCGCTGCTTCCGCTTTATCCTTAAAATTTTTTTCTCGACCAAACAAGTGATTGAATCGTCTTGCTACTTCACGTGTCATTTCAATATGCGCAACCTGATCTTCACCAACAGGCACGAGTCCTGCTTTATAGATTAATATATCTGCACTTTGTAGTAAGGGATAACCTAAAAAACCATAAGTACTTAAATCTTTTTCCTTCAGTTTTTCTTGTTGATCTTTAAAGCTAGGAACGCGCTCCAGCCAACCCAAGGGCGTCATCATTGACAATAACAAATGTAATTCGGCATGTTGCGGAACTCGAGACTGAATAAACATTTTAGCCGATCCGGGATTAACTCCCGCCGCTAACCAATCAATAACCATTTCCCAAACCGATTCATGAATCGAAGAGGTATCATCATAGTGAGTCGTCAGCGCATGCCAATCGGCAACAAAGAAAAAGCATTCGTATTCATGCTGTAACTCAATCCAATTTTTAAGTACACCATGATATTGTCCAAGATGAATACGACCAGTGGGACGCATCCCTGAAAGCACTCTTTGATTATTTGCCGTCGTAACCAATCTTATCTCCAATTTCCAAATGACTTGCTATTGATATATAGTTTAAAGTGGGTCACTAAACCACTCTAAATGACTCACCAAATAGTACAGTGACATGCCGCTTATTATTAATATCGATATCCAGAAACCCAGCACACACTGGCGTATTTTTTTTGTTGATTCTTTAAAAAAGAGTACTTGCAATAATATAAATGGATACTTTAATTTCGAGCGCGTACCCAAACTCTCCGTAACCAAACTAAATAAGAGCAAAGTATGGTATACAAACGCAGTTAAGCTTGCATAAAATATTAACGCTGGAATGACTAACACGCCTGCCTTCCCACTAACAATTGTGCTCTAGCATTTTATGAATGGAGATTCCTATATTCATCGGGAAATTAGTTTATCATGAAAAGCAGACTACAAAATGTACAATTATTGGTCATTTTAGGCGTAAATTATATACAATATGAAGGCAATTTAGTTCGACTTTATTCTTAAAAATGTAATTCATAATTCGATCTCATATTTAATCAATACCTAAGGGCACCTCTAACGCAATTTTGTTCTCAGGCAAGGCGGAGGACTTTATTAATAGCGCAGTTTATCGCTGCGCGACCCCGTATTCTAAAAAGTCCGACAACGCCGCCCGAGGGCAAAAAGACACAATTAGAGGTGCCCATAAGCGATAAATAGCTCAATTGCTCGTTTATATCGTGCTCTACTAAAATCCAAACGACAGAATAACCATAATTTAGACTATTCTTTTAAAAATTCAACCTTGCCTTTGCCTTGTCTCGCTAAGATCGGATTTCTATCATCTGACATGTCGATCACCGTCGTTGGCTCATTGCCACAATGTCCTCCATCCAATATCAGTGCGACTATGTGTTTTAATTTTTCATAAATCAGATCGATATCATTCAGCGGTAGATCGTCGTCAGGTAAAAGTAGCGTGGAGCTCATAATCGGTTCACCCAGTTCAGTCAACAAACTGTGAGCAATTGTATTATCTGGCACTCTAATTCCAATGGTTTTTCTTTTTGGATTTTGAAGTCGACGAGGGACTTCATGCGTGGCATTAAAAATAAACGTATACGCTCCTGGCGTTAGCGACTTCAATAAGCGATAAGCAGAGTTATTTATTTTCGCGTAGCTTGCAATTTCGCTTAAATCACGACAAACCAAAGTAAAATTATGTTTGGCATCTAATTGCCGTACCTGTCGAATTTTCTCCATTGCCTCTTTATTGCCAATAAGACAACCAAGTGCATAACTTGAATCTGTCGGGTAAACAATAATTTCGCCATTACGTAAATGCTCGACAGCCTGGCGAATTAACCTTAATTGAGGATTATCTGGATGAATTTCTAATAATTGAGTCATTTTTTAATAATCGCCTCGCAAGGCCAACTATCGAGTTGCCATACCGTTTTTAAATCTTCAGGCATAGCCCGCAATTTACCAAGATGACGCCAGGGGTGAAAACTGCCATGAAAATCCGAGCCCATCGAGGCCGATAAATCATACTGACGACAATAATCTGCCATTCGTATACACTCTAGATCAGAATGACTACCTGAAATTACTTCCAGTCCCCCTCCACCAAGGGATTTAAATTCTTCAAATAGTTTTCTCAGTTTAGTCGCTGATAGTTTATATCGTGCTGGGTGTGCAATCACTGCAACTCCGCCAGCCTCTTTTATCCAATCGATAGCTTCTTTTAAATCAGCCCATTGTCCTGGGACGTAACCCGGTTTATTTTTAACTAAATATTTTTTGAATACTTTCCGAATGTCCTTTGCAAAGCCTTTTTCGATAATGACTTGCGCAAAATGTGTTCGGCTAATCAGTCCGCCATTAACCCTTTCCACACACGCTTGATAGGTGTCTGGAATTCCAGCCAATTCCAGCAAGCGACCAATTTCCTCAGCACGAGATTTTCTAAACTCTCTTAATGCAGACAGTCCCAGATTGAGCTGCTTACTTTTAGGGTCCACGCCTAGACCGAGAATATGGATCGTAGTTTCATTCCAGCTAACTGAAACCTCAACCCCAGGAATTAATGAGACTGAAGTACCAATCGCTGTTTTGAGTGCTTCATCCACACCCTCAACAGTATCGTGATCAGTTAATGCGAGAACATCAACATTATTTTTTATTGCAATCTCAACTAGCTCGGATGGCTTACAGCTGCCATCAGATGCGGTAGAGTGAGAATGTAAATCATAATTAAGCATACAATCACTTTAATTCTTAATGAGTTCAAATCGAAGGTTATATTATATCAATAAACTGATCTAGCGTGGAATTAATAACACAGTCTAATCAGGCTATTTCTACTATTTAGATAGAAATTCACCTGTTCGAATTAAGCTCAGGTCTATGCTAAACTGAGTTCTCGCAGCCTCTTGCAACATAAATGTTGCTTTTAACAAGAATTTTAACGAAATTAAGTAGAATCAGAAATGAAATTTTTAGCAGATTTTTTACCCGTTTTTTTATTCTTTATTGCTTTTTACATAGCCAAAACTTTAGGTTATAACGAGGTCGATTCCTTACTCATAGGCATAGGCGTTATAATCCCAGCAAGCATTGCTCAATTTATTTATTTTTATCGCAGCGGTAAAAAAATTGAAAGAATGCATAAAATAAATTTAGCCTTAATTTTAGGCTTTGGCTTAATATCACTTTTAATCGCACTAAATAGCAGCGCTGAAAACGCAGTCCTGTTTTTTAAATGGAAAGTCAGTGTTTTAAATTGGCTATTTGCCTTAGTCTTTTTAGGCAGTCAATTTATTGGTGAAAAAAATCTAATCGAAAGAATGATGGCTCACGCAATTGAAGTTCCTAAGCCTATTTGGAGACGTCTCAATACAATGTGGGTAAGCTTTTTCCTATTTGTTGGGTTTGTTAATTTATATGTGATGTACAATTTTAGTGAAGAATTCTGGGTAAACTTTAAACTCTTTGGCTTAATTGGACTCACCTTATTATTTTTAGTCATACAAGGTATTTATTTAGCTCGTCATATGACCGAAGAAGAAGCCGCCGACGAATCTCCTAGCAAATAATTAACTAAACTAATTCACAATACCTGGAAATACTATGCTATATGCTATTATTGGTGAAGATAATCCAAATTCACTCGAAAAGCGGCTTGAGGCAAGACCTGCACACATAGAACGCTTAAAAAGCTTAAAAGATCAAGGCCGACTTGTAGCCGCTGGTCCATTTCCTGCAATAGATAACAATGATCCTGGCGAACTTGGTTTTACTGGAAGTCTTATTATCGCCGAGTTTTCATCTTTGCAACAAGCCCAAGACTGGGCTAATAATGACCCATATTGTGATGCTGGTGTTTACAACAAGGTTCAAGTTAAGCCTTATAAAAAAGTCCTACCCTAAAAAGTTAATCTCAAAGAGGATAGCTAACTTAGTCTTATTATTTAGCTTTTTATTTATGATTGTGGCTTGCGAATTCGAACCACCTGAAAAACTAAAAAAGAATCCCTATAAAAAATTATTTAAAAAACCTGGCAAGCACTCCAAAGCAAAACTAGCCTATCAAACTGTTGCCAAAGTAAATATTAACAAAATATCGAGTACTTTATTAGAGCACTATATTAATCAGTTGAATAAAAAACCAGAAAATAAAAAATTATCAAATGAACAAAAATTAAATAAGCTCATCGAAGTTCTAATACTTTCTCAAAAAGCTAAGCAAAGAAAACTTCACAAAGATCTAAATATCCGTGAATTAGTGCGAATGAATAAATTAAATATCCTCTCCAATGCGTATTTAAAACAACTTAGTGATAGTATCGTAATTCGCGACTCAGAAATAGAAAGTGTTTATTTAAAATCATATAAATTGAAAGATAATAATGAGTACAAGACTCGTCATATTGTTGTTAAAACAAGAGCTCTGGCTAAAATAATTTTGCGCCAATTATCTCAGGGTGAAAATTTTAAAAAACTCGCTCGATCAAAATCCATTGGCCCTTCGGCCTCTTTTGGAGGCGCACTTGAATGGTTTCGCGCTGACAAGGTTGATCCAAAATTTTCGAAAGCGGTTAAATCACTACGTCTTGGAGAAATAACTCGTTTTCCAGTTAAAACTAAACATGGTTGGCACATCATTTTATTAGAAAATACCCGCTTAGTATCACCACCTAAATATGAGGAAGTTAAATCACTAATATATACTGAGCTTAAAACTAAGAAAATAAATAAAAAAATCAAACAACTCAAATCCAGATCGAATATCACGATTAATAGTAAAGACTAATCTATAAGTCCATTTCTTTTTACTAAATTCGCACTTAAGTAAGCTTTTTCTAAACTAATATCTAATGAGACAAGGCATGCCTTGTCTCTACAGCTAAAACAACAGTGAAGTGCACCCTTAGCGTCTAGCCCGCATTTCTCACAGCCCGTCTACTGCGACGGCCCAATTGCATACTATGACTCGTTTTCACTCGGTCCAAGCGCTCGACATAGT
>QIKQ01000189.1 GCA_003233075.1 Gammaproteobacteria bacterium | reverse complement strand
ATACTTTGATTTCGCAGCTCAATACTGAGCCTATCGACACACCTGTCAACGCTTCACTCAATACCTTACGATATTAAGCGCATGACTCGGTGACATGGTTGTTGGCTAAACTTTACCTTGGTCGGACTTACACCGACTATACTTTGCCAGCTTATCCTGGCACTCTAAGCGTCCTTTCTAGAGCAGGGGCAGATGACAAGACACTAACCAATAGATTGAAATTTTCTTAAGTTAATGGCATTGACCGGCGAGCCGCAAAGCTATGTTGAAATTGCTAAACTGTCGCGAGGATTTTCCCCATTTCAATGGGCTGGTGTGGAACAAGGTCATTACTCCACTGCATAGTTTGATTACCGAATAACATGACAATCGTTGACCCCATATTAAACCGACCCATTTCAGCACCTTTGTCTAACAGAATACTGTTTTTGCCTCGGCTATAGTCGGTTGCTACTACTCGCTTGCCATTAGGAGGCGTGACAACGCCACTCCATACTGTTTCCATAGAGGAAACAAAAATAGCACCAACCAATATCATAGCAACTGGACCCATAGAGGTCTCGAAAATTGATATAACCCTTTCGTTTCTTGCAAATAGACCAGGTACATTTTCAACATAATCAGGTGCAACACTAAAGAGTCGTCCTGGGACATGAATCATTTCTGTTAATTTACCAGAATAGGGCATGTGTATGCGATGGTAGTCTTTAGGGGATAAATAAATCGTAATAAATTTGCCATTTATAAATGGTTTAGCAGCGCGATCCAAGCCACCCATTAATTGAAATAAGGAATAATTGTGTTTCTTGGCCTGAAATATTTGATCATTGTCTATATTTCCAAATTGACTAATTGCGCCGTCAACCGGGCAGCATAGTTTCGACTCGGATAAATCGAATTGACGCGCTTCAGGCTTGAGTGCACGTGTAAAAAATTGATTCATTGTTGGGTAAGCGTCTAAATTTTCCTCTTCAGCCTCATTCAGCTTAACTTCGAAATGTTTTGCATACCAGGCCTTGATGCGCCGCAAGAAGGGAGTTTTTTCTGAACGTGTTATTTTATACATTATTTTGCTGAGAAAATGATGTGGCAAACAAGTGACCAGTAAAATTTTTATTTTTTTCAACATTTTATTTTTTGAATTGAATTAATGGTGATGTTTATGATTAATAGCGTTAGTCGATTCTACCACGCTTGCTTCGAACTTTATTTCTTTTTTTGATTTCAGAATAAGCTTAAAAGGAATTTTATCATTGATTTTTATTTTTTGAAGTGGTTCAAACAACATTAAGTGGTATGAGCCAGATTTCATTTCTAGTGTTTTACTGCTGTTAATCACTAATTTGGCTGCTTGTCTCATGCGCGCGATGCCTCTGGCATCAATAGACGATAAATGGACCTCTATTTTTTTAAAGGCTGAACTTGAGAAATGACTAATTCGAATAGACTCTTTTGTCTTATTAGTAATGCTCAAGTAAGCGGCCATCACTGATGCGCTTGGTGGTGCAGTAGGAATACGTGCCTGGTCTATTACAATACCTTCGGCACAAGCTATTGTTGAATATAAACAAAACAGGCAAACTAAATAAAATTTGTACTTAAACATGATGTAGTTAGTCCTTAATAATTTTTCTTATTGTCTGATAGTCTTTTACAAGTTTTCTGACATCATGAGGATAAGAAAATAAAGCTTGAAAGTGTGCTTTTGGATTTATTAGAACAAGATGCGCACTGTGGTCAACCATATAATTTTTGTTTTTTTTCTTGTCTTCTACGGAATACAAAATACCAATTTGTTTTGTCAGCCTTTGCAAGGCGGGATGAGGGCCGGTGATACCAATAAACTTCAGGTTAAAATATTGAACAAACTTCTTTAGTAAGTTGGGCGTATCTCGCGCTGGATCAACTGAAACAAAAACAAAACGAGTATTCGAAAAATCAATATTTGGCATTGGATTTTTTTCTAATTGATCGGCCACGATTTTAAGGACTGCGAGTGTGTTTGGGCAAACATCAGGACAGTGGGTGTAACCAAAAAATAGAAAAGTCCAATGTCCTTTTAACGATTTTACAGTAAAATCATTGCCATTGTGGTCTGTTAATTTAAAATCGGATAAACTCTTAGTTTGGCGTAAGAATGTACCTGATATTATATTGGCTTTTGTCAGTGCTGCATTCCGAATTTTGTCTGTTACGGATTGCTTGCTGGCGAAGAATTGACTCGAAAGCCAAGCACCTAATGCGATGGCGATTAAGGCGCCGACTATTACCGGTGCCGACAAGGCTGATTTTGGTTTATTCGCAGTTTTTTTAGCTGAATCTGATTCGTTCATAAGAATTTAATAGCACCCATGGGTTTAAGTAGAATGTTTTGTGTCGCACATACTATCGAATTTAGCTCGAAAACTAAAGGGCACCTCTAATTGTGCCGTTTTGCCCTCGGGCGGTGTTATCGGACTTTTTAAAATGCGGGGTCGCCCAGCGATAAACTGCGCTTTTAAAAAGGCCTCCGCCTTGCCTGAGAACAAAATTGCTAATTTTTAGAGGTACTCTAAAGTGGGATTTTAATAATAAATAGTATTGGAGCAGTAAATTGAAAAATTTGGTAACAATACGTGATTTAATTCGCTGGGGCGCAAGCCAATTCGAGAAAAATTCCTTGTTTTTTGGTCATGGGACCGATAATGCCTTAGATGAGGCTGCCTTTTTAGTTGCGCATGAGTTAGATCTCGCTCCTCTAATTCCGCCCAGTTTTTTGGACGTACACCTAACCCAGGTTGAAAAGAAAGCAATTATTGAGATTATAAGGAGACGAATTAAAACGCGCAAGCCAGCAGCTTATTTAACAGGATATACTTGGTTCGCAGATCTCAAGTTTTTGGTGAACGAAGATGTTTTGGTGCCGCGCTCACCTTTGGCTGAATTGATACAAAACCAATTTGATCCCTGGATAGATTCGCTTAAAACTAAATCAGTACTCGATTTGTGTACGGGCAGTGCTTGTTTAGGTATAGCTTGTGCTGTTCATTTCGATAGCGTCGAAGTACTAGCCAGTGATATATCCGCAAAGGCCCTAGCGTTAGCTAAGCGTAATGTCGATTTGCATAATCTAAATGAAAGACTTACCTTGTGTGAATCAAACTTATTTGAAAATATTTCAGAGCAAAAATTCGATTTAATTATTAGTAACCCTCCTTATGTTCCTGAAAGTGAATGGTTATCGCTTCCATTGGAATACAAAAATGAGCCGAAGTTAGGTTTGTCTTCTGGCAATAAGGGTATGAGCTTAGTGGGTGAGCTTCTTAAGCAAGCTGCAAATTATTTAGAAGATGATGGCCATTTAATTGTTGAAGTAGGATACAGTGAAGACATACTTGTAAAGCTTTGCCCCGAGGTGCCTTTTACATGGATAGATTTCGAACATGGTGGCCAAGGTGTTTTTATATTGTCAAAACTAGATTTAGAGAATCACCAAGAAATGCTAGAAGAGTGTGATTTTAAGTAACATTTTTTTATTTCTTAAAAATAGCGTAAAGATTATATTTCGCAAATTCGGCCCAGACAATGCAACTCGCGGTGTATTAGACTTTCGTCTTCTGCATTTTGCTCTATGATTTGACGTAAATGCGTAATGCTTTCCCTACTGCATAAAAAATAACATTTTGGTCTCACCCACTTGTAGTGTATCGCCGTCAACTAAAGAAATTCGCGCCTCAGCGACTTCTTGATTTTTAACCTTGGTTCGTGGTTCACCTTCAAGGTGTGAAATAAAATAATTGCCATCGCGATTTGAGATCATGGCGCATGCCTTTCCTGCTTTACCTAATCGGACCATTGGGTTTTCAAGCTTAATTGTTTGACCTAGCTTTGGGCCGTTCATTATTTGCAGCCAGCCTTGTTGTTGGATTTGAACTTTAGGAAAAGTTGCTTCTGCGTGTGGAATATCTTGGTCGATTTCGCGTGTAAATTTTAAGGCGTACTTACCCAGCTGAATAATGTCTTGGTGTTCAAGCACATGTTTATCGGTTTTTATATCATTAACTCGAATTTCAATTGCATCAGCGTCACTAGGTTCATACATTTCTGAATCGGGGGGTTCAGAATTTGTTTCAGCGTCGATCGAATTGTTGACTTCACTTTCTTTATTGATATTTGAGTTTATCAGGGTAGCGGTTTCACCTTTTATTTCGATTACTGCGTGAACCGGCAAAAAACCAAGATTATCAATGGCGACATCGCATTCATCGCTACGCCCGATTTTCACCAACTCTTGCTTAAGTTGATAAACTTTAAGTAACTTGCCTTTAAATGTAAGACTTAGTTTAATCACTTGATAATTTACTCTATTTCCATTACTAAGGAACCTCTGATTAATTCAGAGGTTTTTGCGACACTGGGATGTGTCGTCAACTAGATCGCTGTAAACGATTGATTTTGTGAGCCAAACAAAAGCCACGCTTTTTGTTTGGCGTGCTCTGACATTTCATGGAGGAGGTGAGCCGAAGGCGAGAGGCTGGCCTGGGCCATGAATTGATCAGAGCTTCCCTAACTTGATGTCCGCTGACAAAATATCGGTGCGTTGCGTTAATTCTTTAGTTTGTTAAAGTTGGACTAATTCATTTTAGCTAATAGAATTAAATAATATCGAAGCTTGTCCTAATTTAGCTTTTAATACTTTATTGCTACTCTAATCTATAGATGATTTTTATCAATAAATCAGTAGCTAAGGTCATTCTTTCGGGTAATGATTTATTTTTATGTGGATTCATCTTCTTCTTTTTGAGATTGACGTAAATTGGGAATAATTCTTACCGTTTTGACGATGTTGTCTTTAATTTGCATTATTTCTATAGGATAACCCGCGATTAGAATGCTGGTATCCGCCTTGGGTATCGTTTCCATGTGCTCAATAATTAAGCCATTTAACGTTTTTGGACCCTTAGTAGGAAGTTCTAAATCTAACTTACGATTAATTTCGCGTATGTGCGCTCCACCATCTACAAAGTAGCTGCCATCGTCTTGGCCAATAATGTCTTGGTGGATCGTCGTTGGATCAGTGGTAAATTCACCCACTATTTCTTCCAAGATATCTTCCATTGTAACCAGGCCTTGGATGTCTCCATATTCGTCAACAACCAAGCCAACCCGCAGTTTTGAACTTTGAAAGTTAAGTAGTTGGGTGTTAAGAGCGGTTCCTTCTGGAATAAAGTAAGTTTCTGAGGCCAACTCAACTAGATCATCTTTGTGAAAATCTTTTTGTCGAGATAAACGAATGACATCACGTAAATGAATAAAACCGATGACCTTGTCAATGCTATTTCGAAATAAGGGCAGCTTAGTGTAAGGACTGTTGATTAAGCTGGCTTCTATTTGCGGCCAGGGGTCTTCCAAGTCAATACCGCTTATTTCATTACGTGGAATCATTATATCTTCAACGGTGACTTTTTCTAAATCGAGTATGCTCACTAACATTTTTTGGTGACGTTGGGGGATTAGTCCGCCGGCTTCTTTGACAACCGTGCGCAGTTCCTCTGCGCTTAAATGCAAACGGTCGGCTGTTTCTATTTTTACGTTTACTAAGCGCAGTAAACCGTTAGAGACGAGATTTATTGCATACACCAGAGGATATAGTATTTTAAGCAATGGCCCGTAGACATAGGCTGCCGGAAACGCGACTTTTTCAGGGTGCAAGGCTGCTAAGGTTTTTGGCGTGACTTCTGCAAAAATCAAGAGAACGAGAGTCAGCATAGTTGCAGCAATAATGGTAGCGATTTCCGGATTAAAATGATCACCGGCAATTTTGATTGCAATTAAGGTCGTTAAAGCAGCCGCGAAGTTATTGACAAAATTATTTCCAAGCAGAATAAGCCCAATTAATCGATCAGGTTTATCTAAAAGCTTTTGCGCACGAACGGCACCAGGGTGATTTGTTTTAGCAAGGTGACGCAGGCGGTACTTGTTTAAAGACATGAGTCCAGTTTCTGAGCTCGAAAAAAACGCTGATAATAAAATTAATATCGTCAGGATGCTGAAAAGTAAAGTTAGCGATATGTCGTCCAATGAATGTGAATCCTCTTTAATGAATAGTCCTGATATTTCAGCTCTTAGGGGGGTAACTGTCAAGTCAGGATTTTGCTTTTTTGAGAAGCTTTGAACAATTCGTCCCTAAATCGCCAGAGCACAACAAGATAAAAGTGTGATTTTGTCGATTAAGCGAGCAAGTATGGATAGTTAACTAATTTTTAATAGACTGAT
Organism: Gammaproteobacteria bacterium; assembly: GCA_003233075.1. GTDB lineage: Bacteria > Pseudomonadota > Gammaproteobacteria > SZUA-21 > SZUA-21 > SZUA-41. Next base: position 13,939 of record QIKQ01000189.1, on the reverse strand, counting down.
AGGTTTATTCGGCTTACGCCGCAGCTTGCGGTGGGGTAATTTAGTGAGAGAGCTAGCCCGTAGTTCTCTCCAATATAAGCTCCATAACGATCTTTGTACCTACAAACGCTAGCATGAGCACCAGAAAGCCCCCTAAGGCAAGTCTGATGGGTTTACGTCCGCGCCAACCAAATCGCCAGCGTCCCCAAAGAAGAAAGGCAAATATCGCCCAAGCAAACAAAGAAAGTACTGTTTTATGCACTAGGTGTTGTGCAAAAATATCAGTTAAAAATAGAATACCGATTAAAAGGCCTAAAGTGAGCAAAATAAAGCCAATAGTAATAATTTGGAAAAGGAGATGTTCCATTATTTGTAGTGGCGGTAAAGCTTTAACGAAGCCAGCAGGTTGTCGATTGTGAATTTGGTGGTCTTGAATCGAGAGGACTATTGATTGCACAACAGCGATAGTTAAAAAACTATAAGCAGTAATGGAAGCAAATACGTGCGCTTGCAATTGCCAAGTGCCGCCATACTGGACTTCCAATTTTGAAATTAAGAAGAAATCTAGTAGCAATGTCAGCACAGCTAATGGATAAAGCACTATAGACAAGCATTCAATTGGTTTTCGCAAGGATGTCAATAAAATTAAAATAACAATCATCCAGCCTACTAAAGAGAGTGCTTTGAACACGCCTAGATTAAGGCCACCTTGTATAAAAAGGCCGTCAAAAAGTAAAAAACCATGACCCATAATTGCCACTAGGCTAATGAGCCAAAATGTAAATTTTGTATCTGCTTTGACGTTCGTTTCTTTTGCTCCGTCGTGTGAGCCCTGTTGTGACCTCAGACGCATGATTAAAACCAGCAATGCGAGGCAATAACTTATAATTGAGAGGGTTAAGATAATTTCTTTCATATATTATTTAAGTCTTCTTTCATAATGTTTAAATTTTTATGTGTGACCTGCCGATAACAAATTAAGCAGTACCCAGACCAAACAGTTGCTTAACAATGTTGTAGGATACTCGCTTTAGATCGATAAACGCAATCTATGCGGGGTATTAGTTAAATTCTAAGTGTAAACAGGAGTTTAATATAAATACAGGATGTGTAGCAGTTATTGCTCACTATTTAAGCAGAAAGATTAGAGATATAATTAAATTTGGTAATTGCTAATCAAAGCGCTAAGCAAAACATAGCAAATTTCTCAGATTTTTACTAAGCTCAGTCCTAAGCTATTTATAGATAAAGTGTTTATGTAAAATTGCTGAAGGGAGCAAGGATTAAGGATTATGTCGTTATGAAAGTTACAGTATTGGGGTGCAGCGGAGGTATTAGTGAGGGTCTTAAGACCACTAGCTTGCTAATTGATGATTCCGTACTGATTGATGCTGGCACTGGCATTGGCGATCTATCGCTGGATATTTTGCGAAAAATTCGAACTATTTTCCTCACCCACTCGCATTTGGATCATGTGTGCGGTGTTCCATTATTAGTAGATACTATATTTGATCAGCTAGAGTCACCACTCACTGTGTATGGGCGTCCAGAAACCATAGATGCGCTTAAAAAGCATATCTTTAATAATGTCATTTGGCCTGATTTTTCGAAAATCCCAACAGCGGAAAACCCAGTTCTTCGATTTGAATCTGTTGAAGTTTCTAGCTCGATTAAAATAGGTAATAACTTATTTGAGTTACTGCCTGTTAATCATATAGTTCCTGCTTGCGGTTATCGTGTAACCAATGGATCGGGAGTCATGGCATTTAGTGGCGATACGACCAGTAACGATGAATTTTGGGATGCATTAAATGCGGGTCCAAAATTAAATATTTTGATCGTCGAAGCCGCGTTTCCGAACAGCGATATACATATTTGTAAACTCGCCTATCATTACTGTCCCAGCTTGTTAGCCGAAGATATTAAAAAGCTAAAACACAAGCCAGAAATCTACTTAACTCATCTAAAACCTGGTTCAGAGCAGAAAATCTTTGTAGAATGCGTCGAGGCAATCAAAGATCGTGAATTAAAGCAATTGCTCGGTGGCGAAGTTTTTAATATATAATAGTTTTTAGAGTTTGTTTGAGTAAGGATGATCGTCCTGCCTCAACCCATCTGATTGATATTTATACATAAAGTCTCTTGGCAATAGCCATTATCCTATAAGCTATTGATTATGCTTATATTTGGCCTGACCACTGGAAGCAAATTATTAATTAAAAGGTGAAGTACAAATGTTTGATACATTGACTGAACGTCTAGGTAGTGTCGTTAATAAATTACGTGGTCAAGCACGTATTACTGAAGATAATATTAAAGAGACATTACGTGAAGTTCGGATGGTATTGCTAGAAGCAGATGTGGCGTTGAGCGTCGTTAAAGATTTTGTTGAACGGGTAAAGCAACGAGCTGTAGGCACTGAGGTTGTTAAAAATATTAGCCCTGGACAAGCATTGATAAAGGTTGTCAATGATGAATTAGTTAGCACCATGGGTGAGACTAACGAGGCACTAGATCTCAGTACCCAACCACCCGCAGTAATTTTAATGGCAGGTTTGCAGGGCGCAGGTAAAACGACAACAGTCGCGAAGCTTGCTCGATTTTTGAAAGAACAAAAGAAAACAAGCTTATTGGTCAGTTGTGATATTTATCGACCGGCGGCAATAGAGCAATTAAATACCTTAGCAAAAGAAATAGAAGTCGATTTTTTTCCGAGTGAAGTAAAGCAAGATCCCGTCAAAATAGCCAAGAATGCAATTAAGGAAGCCAAGAAAAAACACATTGATGTGGTCATAGTGGATACAGCAGGTCGCTTGCATATTGATGAAGAAATGATGTCAGAAATAAAACGCATTCATGCTGCCATCGATCCGGTTGAAACACTTTTCGTCGTGGATAGCATGACTGGCCAAGACGCGGCTAATACTGCAAAGGCATTTAACGAAGCCTTACCATTAACAGGTGTTGTATTAACTAAAACAGACGGTGACGCAAGAGGTGGCGCGGCCTTATCCGTTAAAGCCATAACCGGCAAACCAATTAAATTTTTAGGGATCGGTGAAAAAACCTCGGCATTGGAAGCCTTTCATCCTGATCGCGTGGCATCTCGAATTTTAGGCATGGGCGATGTCTTAACTTTAGTTGAAGACGCGCAAAAGAATGTAGATCAGAAAAAAGCCGAAAAGTTAGCGAAAAAATTTAAAAAGGGAAAAGCGTTTGATTTGGAAGATTACCGTGATCAAATGCAGCAAATGAATAATATGGGAGGCATATCCAGCATGATGGATAAAATCCCGGGTCTTTCTAATGTACCCGAGGCGGCTAAGAATCAAGTGAATGATAAAGAAATTAGCCGGACGATTGCAATTATAAATTCGATGACATTTAAAGAACGAAAACACCCGACCTTAATCAAGGGTTCTCGCAAGAAACGAATTGCCGCAGGTTCAGGGACTCAAGTTCAAGAAGTCAATCGCTTGCTGAAACAATTTATGCAAATGCAAAAAATGATGAAAAAAATGCAAAAAGGCGGCATGAAACAAATGATGCGCATGATGCAAAGCAAAATGGGCGGACCAGGTGGGCCGGGCGGGCAAGGTGGTATGCCGTTCTAGGTTATTCCTGAACATGCTGTATTTGAGTGTCTACTTTGTTCGCCGATCGCTTCCGGTGCTAATTTACTATCGTGTAAACTGCGCTCCGGTTCGCTCGGCTGCCTCGTATCCACTTCAAATACAGCATGTTCAGAAACAACCACTGCTTGATGCGCGCATCTTTGATTAACATCATGTCTGACGATACACTCTATACAAAAAAACAGAAGCGCATAGTTGATTTTGCGTTTGACGAGCAAGTGGCGAGTGTGTTTGGTGACATGCTTGAAAGATCGATTCCTGCGTATCGTGAATTGATTGCAATGCTTGGTGTATTTGCCGATGAATATTACCAGAAGGGCAGCGTTTGTTATGACTTAGGTTGCTCCTTAGGCGCAGCTAGTTTTTCATTAGCGAATCGATTACAAAGCCGAGAACAGAATAATACATTTAAAATAATCGCAGTTGATAATTCCGAACCAATGCTTAAGCGATGTCAAAGTTCAATTAAAAACTTAAGCCTCGAAAACAACATTCGAACTGAATTAGCCGATATCAATCAAATTGATATTAGTCATGCATCTATTGTTGTACTTAATTTTACCCTGCAATTTATTTCAATAGATAAGCGTTTAGATCTACTTAAAAAAATAGTTCAAGGCTTAAATCCTGGTGGTGTGTTAATTCTTTCAGAAAAATGTATGTTTGAAAACTCCAATGATAAAGAATTTTATGAAAAAATATACTATCAATATAAACGCGCAAATGGTTATTCTAATTTGGAAATAGCCCAAAAACGAGAAGCTTTGGAAAAAGTATTGCTTGCAGAGTCAGCAGAAACGCATGTGCAACGATTAAAGTCAGCAGGTTTTTCATCTGTTTATCGTTGGTATCAATGTTTTCAGTTTAACTCGTTTTGCGCAATTAGATGATTGATTTCCGTGCCTGTTATCAAGATATTAAACAGTCATCTTTGAGAAGCTGGCTTCCCAAATTAAGTGAAAACATAGAGCAGATACTAACCCCAAAAAAACACGGCCATCTAGAAGAGTGGTTGCAAGTATTTGAGCAATTACCGCCAATCAAGGCTGAAAGCTACGACCTTAAACAAGATTTAATTCGAATAGGCTCTGGCGAGCAATTAAGTGGCAAAGATCGAGAGTTTTTAATTCATCAACTGAAAACAATGATGCCTTGGCGCAAGGGTCCCTTTAATTTATTTGATATTCATATTGATACAGAATGGCGATCTGATTTCAAGTGGCGACGGCTCGAAAATGAAATTGCACCCTTGTTGAATAAAACGATATTGGATGTGGGTTGTGGTAATGGTTATCATTGTTTTCGTATGTTAGGCGCAGGCGCGAAGCTAGTGATTGGCGTGGAACCTTTGTTGCGTTATCTCGTACAATTTCAGCTGCTCAAGCATTTTATTTCTAAATCTATCCCAGTGCATTTATTACCACTTAGCTTAGAATTATTGCCGAGTTTTATACCAGAGTTTGACACGGTGTTTTCGATGGGTGTTCTCTATCATCGGAAATCACCTATTGACCATTTAAGTCAGCTTAAACGCTGCTTAAAACCTGGTGGCGAATTAGTCTTAGAAACCTTAGTTGTTAATGAAGAATATGGGTCCGTCTTGGTTCCTGAAGATCGTTACGCAAAAATGCGCAATGTTTGGTTTATCCCTAGTTGTTCCTTGTTGGAGCGATGGTTATCACGTCTTGGATTTGTTAAAATTCGTGTAAGTGATCAATCGATTACCACGATTGAAGAGCAAAGAGCGACAGACTGGATGCAAACTGAATCTTTAGCTGATTTTCTTGATGCAAGTGATTCGTCAAAAACAATAGAATCTTATCCAGCTCCGCAGCGAGCAATTTTTATAGCAAATAAGCCAAAATAAAACTCGAAAAGACGTCGTATTTTTCATTCTGCAAGATTAGCTTAAACCTAGCACATCAGTTGACTCGTAGCGAGGATGCGTAAGGTGCTGAAAAATATTTTAGATTTAGTGCGTTATGCGCCCGCAGTAGAGTCCAACTGATTTATTTAGGTTAAACACACTCACTATAGCTTGAAATCTTGTAGATAGATTGATGCGGTGCCATTGGGATGAGGTAGGAAAAGTATGAAATCTAAAATAGTTGTCTTAATTTTATTATCAGTAGTTTTAACTTTGTCTTGGTCGGGACCGAATAAAACACTGAGTTCAATAGCGTCAGCTAAGGTCTTGGCAGATAAGGCGATGGCTGACGCGGTTAAAGGAAATTATCGGAAAGCTTTTAGTCGTTTTCGCCCGTATTGGCCACTGGAAAAAAAAGAAATAGACCAGGTGATTATTAAAATTGACGGTGGCATGAAGTTACTTCAAAAGCGATTTGGCAAATCGATCAGTTATGAATTTATTGAACGAAAAAACAGCAAAGGTTTTTTAATGCGTTACATTTATGTGCAAAAATTTCAAAATGCTCTCGTTCGATGGTCTTTCACTTATTATAAACCGGGTAAGCATTGGCACATTTTAGGCGTCAGTTTTGACGATAATTATGAGGCATTGCTACGTTAGGTAGCTTCATCATAGGTGTCAGGTCTTGACATAAGTAAAGTTGCTCCATCTGCCATTATTGCGGTTAGCCGTTGATTTGGTTTTTCATCCAATATCTAAACTATAATTTATAAACCGAATATAAAATTAACTCTAGAACCTGAAATAATGGAATCCATTTATGGAACAATTTGAAACAATAGCGATTCGACTTCTGCTTTCGATATTTGCTGGCATGCTGATTGGTATGGAGCGCACTCATCATGGTCGACCTGCTGGTTTGCGAACTCATACATTAGTTTGTGCCTCATCTTGTTTGTTAATGTTGTTCACTGTTTTTCAGTTGAAAGTTTTACCAAATGTGCCACTTGAAACAATCCGGGTTGACCCTACTCGTATGGCTCAAGGCATAATGACCGGCATCGGATTCTTAGGTGCAGGTGTGATCATGAAGGAAAAGTTCACGATCCGAGGTTTAACGACGGCTGGCTCAGTTTGGATGACCGCTTCAATTGGAATAGTCATCGGCGTTGGATTATATGCAGCTGCTTTACTTGCGACGATAGCAACATTAGTCGTTTTAAGTCTTTTTCGATTTATCGAAAAGAAAATGCCAACCCTGCATTATGGCAAGCTAATGGTGAAATTCAAAACAACCGAGGTCATAAGCCAAGCTGAAGTTTTTAAAGTACTTAAAAGTCGAAAAGTATTTGGTTTTGCACCCAGTTTTTATTTGGATAATGATGGTAAATCGTTTAAATATGAAATGACCGTGAGAACAGCCGATTTTGATAATTTTGAAAATTTGTCGAATGATTTGCGACAAAGGGAAGAAGTGAGAGAGTTTAGTCTAGTGCCGACGGGTGATTAACAAGAGTAATAGTTTGACATCAGCGCTGATTTTATCAAGGGATTAGTTCAAAAGGTGCCAGGGCTAGCTTTCTTTTCGGATTTAATTTACTATTTTTTGTCGTTCATACTCAAAATGAAAACTAGTCTTGGTACCTGAAAAAACAGGCGAGTCTACTCACCTGTTTTAATATTACCATGCCTAAACCTAATTCTTAGTTAGATTTATACATTTTAGTAGCATCAAGTTTGTAAGTCCAAGCTAGACCCGCGTTCTTCCAGCCATTGACAACTCGTTGACCTTTTTGAGGGCCTTGCTTAGCTTTACCACCTTCGTAGCCATCAACCACTGTAATGGCTTTTTTGAAGCCAGACTTTGCTAATAAGTTCACAGCTTTTGCGCTGCGGCTACCAGAGCGACACATCAAAATAACAGTATCGGTTTTAGTAAGGCCTTTCGCTTTTAATCGACGTTCCACTTCAGCAGTGAAATCATTATTAATCGCTAGCTTGAAAGATTTCTTCTTCTTATTCCAACTGTAAGCTCCATCAATGTTACCTTTTAATAAGCTATAAGGAATATTAGCGTCCGCAGCTTTAGGCATGCCCAAGAAGTTAACTTCTGCGCGCGTGCGAACGTCTAAGAAAAGAATTTTCTTACCATCTTTCGCCATTGCACTGCCTGCTTCTTTTGCAGTCATGTATAGGTTAAGAGTAGTTTGTTTCTTCGCTTTCTTAGGCTTGTCTGCCGCGACGGCAGCGAACGTAATAAATGCGCTTAATAGACTTACTATGGCCAGTTTCATCTTCATCTTCATCTTCATCTTATTGTTTCTCCCTTAATATCAGTGTTATAAGCTACTAAACATATCGAAAGTGATTTTCAATAATGTAGGCTTCAATAAGAGCAGCTATTCTATATTAGTTTTTCAGTTAATTTAATAAAAATATTTTACTGACTAATATTTCTAAAATTATCACGCAGAAGAATATTTGTGTAAAATTATTGTAACTTTTTAATGTATAGGTTTGGCTTATATGTCTATACACTTATTAAAGAATTAATAAGTTAGACTTTATTAAGCGTGTCGCAACAAAAGTTTAGCAGGTAAATTTTTTATTTTATTTATTGTTTAAATAATTAAGGAACCTCTGATTAATTCAGAGGTTCTTGCGACACAGGGATGTGTCGTCAAAATTGATCGCTGTAAGCGATTGATTTTGTGAGCCAAGTAAAAACCACGCTTTTTGCTTGGCGCGCTCTGACAATTTATGGATGAATTGATCAGAGCTTCCTTAATAGTTGTTTGTTCACTTTTCAAAATTAAACTAATGTTAGCCATCAGCTGCCTTTGGATCATCATTTAGAATGGAGTCAAGGTCATCTAGGTCTAGATCATCAAGCTCACTTAAATCAGCTTCTAGATCAAAGTTATCCTCGTTTTGAGCTTCATCTGCGTCTAAGGCGGTGTCTTCTAGATTCGCAACTTCATTCTCATCGGCACCACCGCTGTCTTGTTGCGTCTCGCTGGAGGTCTCAGCAGCGACAGTATTTGCTGGAGCATCGATACCGCCGACTTCATCCATTTTTTCAAATGACATATCAATTGAATCTTCACTTTCTTCGTTATCAGCATTAATATCCATTGTGGTTTCTAGATTTTTATCTTTGCCGGATGAGCTTTCGTCGCTATCTAACAAGGCATCAATGTCATCTTGACTTGTGCTTTCTTCAATTTGATCGCGTGCATTATCTTGGCTAGGTTCTGCTGAGTCGTTATTCTCATCAACCTTCTTCATTGTAAACTGAGCGTGTTGTTTGGCGTTGTCGACCGAAGATTTTAAATCTTGGAAGCCCTCGTCACTTTCGGCAGATTTAGCAGCATACATATTTGCATACTCATTGAGGGTGCGGTCCATAGTGTCTAAGGTAGTTTTTAGTTCACCTCTTAGTTTATCTACGTTTTTTTGTAATTCCTTATTAGACTCTCGAGTTTCCTCTGTTTCCTCTTTGTATTTAGTTTTTAAGGTGCTCACAAGATCATGATAAAAGTCGCTGTTTTTTCGTATCTGGGTTGAAATTTGTTGCACCGCGTTAAAATCTGAAGTAGCAATGGCTTTAATCGCAATGCGAAAGAGGGCGTTTTCCTCATTTAATATAGTTTCAACTGTTTTTGACATGAGTTCTTCGTCTTCGAGTTCATAGGTATCAGTTAAAACTGGCATTAATTTGTCTTTGCGTGTGCTATCACTTTTTAGCATTTCAAAGGTCTTCTTGGCCTGATCCATGTCAACGCCAAGATTTTTTTTCCGGCGAATAAAAAAGATCGTCAACGCAATAAGTTGAACTATTGCTAGTTCAGAAAGAATTATCAAAGTGATGGTGACAAAATCACTCATATTAGCCTCCATTATCCATGTCGATATCAGCCGTATTGAGTTTTGGCTTACGTTTTGATCGTAGAAAGAAGAAAACGCCGAGTCCTATAAGAAAAATATTCGCAACAATTACACCGATTGTAACTGTGCCCCAATTGACTTTAGCTATCATGCGCTTGCTTTTTTTCTTTTTGCGTCGTTTTTTCTTATTGACTTTCTCTACGACTTTCTCGATTTTCGGTTCTATAACTTTTTCTTTGATTTCTTTTGGAGTTGTTTTAATTATAGGTTTCACTGTTTTTTTAATCTTTTTGATGACTTTCTTTTTATATTTTGGTAGTACATAACTAAGTCGCTCTACTACTGGCGATTGGTTGGCACGATGGCCAATAACTTCAAGAAAACAGGTCTGACCATTGTATTTTGTTGGTATAGAAACTTCATAAATATCTAGGTGGTTTTTTTTCAATGCTAAGGAATGTTTGTCTGAAAAAATTAGCTTCATTTTTAGTGAATATTGTTTAAATAATCCTGGAGTGGAGACGGCTTGTAAAATTGATTGGGAGGCGCTATGAATTTCTAATATGCGTACTTTAACTGGGTCAGCGTGAATACGAATATTTTTAACCAGTATGCGCTCAAAGGTTGGGCTTTTAGCGGTGATGGTTAGTGTGTAAGCACCTGGTTTAATCAAATTGCTCAAGCGAGCATGGTAAATACCATCTTTGCCTTGGCGATCACCCCTTAAACCATCGTCGTGAAGAATATTGGGTGTTTTCGATAAACCATCGGCATGTAATTTAAACCCTACTAATTTTAAAAAATTTTGAGTACTGATTTTTTTATCTTTTTGTTCTAACCAGGTATTAATTTTTATTATGTCGCCTGCGAGTAAATGCTGAGCGATGTCAGTGGTTTTTAATTTCAAATTGGTGATAACCATGACGCGATTATCTGCATCAAGTTTAGCGTGTAGTTGCCACGAGCCAGACTTGGGTTTTCGCACGGTGATTAAGTCGTAATTATTTTCCGAAAACCATTTCACTTTTTCGGGTCGATTTTTATAGGACCACTTTTTATTATCCGGATTAATTAGCATAGTACGAGGGGATGTTTTATCTTTAAACACCAATAAAGTCATATCGCTAATTGACTTATCTATTTGAAAGCGATTATTTTTCAATGGCACTTTATCGGTTTTGGTCGTATTTTCAAATAATGTTAGAAACGTACGATGCAAGCGCTTGCTATTATTGACTGCCTCGTACCAGCCTTTTGTTTCTCGCGATAAAAGTTTTAGTAATTTGTGATCTGCATGTTTTGATAGGGCGATTGAGTGGACTTTAATGCCATTGTGTTTGAGTTTTGGTAATAGTTGAGAAATAATTTTTTGACGTGATTCTAGATTTTTACGCGGGTCCTTTGCAACGTCAATCATACCGTCGCTGAGTAGAATTAGGTGACGATTATAATTTTTGTTTGCATCTCCCCAGTTTGCAATAACTTGTCGAATGGCAGTTTCAATGTCAGTGCGTTGGCCACGGGAGTGAATTTTTCCAGCAAGCCTTCGGGCTTGTTGTTTCCAGGCGTTAGTGACGTTTTGTTGAGGAATTAATTGGGAAGTTGATTTTTCAAACATCCATACACCTGTTTTGCTTGATTTTGGCACGATACCAATAAGTAAGCGAAGTGCGGATACTCGTAGATTATTGGGATCGTTTTTTTTCATACTTCCTGAAACATCGATTAAGACACGCAAGTCAGTTTTGGCTTCTGCATTTAGGTTAAATGCCATAGCCAACAAGGAAACAAAAAAACTTATTTTAAGTAATGTCATCGCTAATTTCAAAAGTCACAAAAAGTCTATGTATCTAATAAGTTAGCGGTCAAAAGGGGGAAACAATTAGGAGAAAATATAACAAAAGTGTAAGAAATTATGATGGACTGAGAAAAGGGCGGTGAATTTGGATATTAACTAAGGTTAAATTAGTAATTAATGACCTACTTATACTCTTATTTTACTTTAATCTAATTTACTTAATCTATTGAAAATATAAGCAATTTTAATATTAAACTTTGCTAAATTGTCGCGGTCCTGACAATCCCAAGCTATACTCGTATTTTATGTGTTACATGGAGTATGGGAATTATATTCCGCTATGCTCGCCGGTCTGTAGCGCATTCATCGTCTGCATAGTTTATTTATAATAAAACGTGAGGTATTAGTATGGCTATAGGCACAGTGAAGTGGTTCAACGAAGCAAAGGGTTTTGGCTTTATTGTTCCACAAGAAGGGGGTGACGATGTATTTGTTCATCACTCTGCAATTCAAGGATCTGGCTTTAAAACTTTAGTGCAAGGGCAGACTGTTACATTTGAAATGCAAAAGGGGCCGAAGGGACTTTTAGCAAGCAATGTCATTAAGCAGTAGATTACCCAGCAATATTCTAAACAGCCCCGTTGTCATATGGGGCTTTTTTTTCTTAAAAATTAAATACTTAACGCGAGTACAGAACTCCAGTTGGCAGAGTGATTAGGTTTTTTAGTCCTTGTAAATTTAATATTAAGTGGCTTATTTTCAATATGTACTGTGTTGAAGCTCGGGTGGTTAGGGAAATGAATTATTATTTAGAAATTTGATAATTTTAAATTTGATGCCTTTGATTTGATACTTTTATATAAAAAATACAATTTGTGCAGGATTAAAATATTAAACTATAGTTAATGTCGTAAGGATTGGGGCCAAGTTTTGCGGCTTGGCATAAGGAATATTAGTAAATGAAGGTCGAGTCACATTTTGAAAAGACAAAATGCGATCTGTGCTGGCGATTCAGGCTGTTAGGGATATAGTTAAACAGAGACCTGGAGCTAATGCAGTATGTAACGATAAAACACAAAAATAAATTCGATTTTGTAATCGGTAAGACTCTTTGTCCTCTAAATTTCCTCATTTCAGATAAAAAATTTATAAGCAAATGTCCCGATCGGTACGACTTTTGTTTAAGCGTATTTCGCATATGCCTGTCTTTTCGCACAGGCGAGCTGAGTAATTCATTTTAATGCCATTTCTATGTAAGGAGAATTTTATGTTTGATATTCAAAATATTAAGCGCAATGTGAGTCGATTAGCAGGAAACCAAAATTCGATTATTGCTCATGAGGCTGATTCAAACAAGTTACTAAATGCAGTTGATCATCTTGATCACTGCGCAACCTTGGGGCCAGCAACAGAATTTAATGGTGATCTTCGTGGGCAGGAGGATATCTGTATTGATGGTGTAGTAGACGGTGCCATTAGCTTCGCCAATCATACTGTCACCATAGGTGAACAAGGTAGAATAAGCGCCGATATTTCAGCCAACATTGTTATTATCGCAGGTGAAGTGCACGGCAATGTTTATGGTAATGATAAGGTCATTGTCAAACAAACGGGAAATGTTCTTGGCGACATAAAGGCACCCCGAGTGTCTTTGGAAGATGGTGCGATTTTTAAGGGCTGTATCGAAATGGAAGCAGTACCCTATGTTGAGCGTTCTATTTCTAGTGAAGAGCAAGCGGCACAATCTAATTCAATATCCGCGTTTACTACTGTGGATTAAAGTGGTAGTGAAATAGGGGCACCTCTAATTGTGTCTATTTGCACGCTGGCGGCGTTGTTGAAATTTTTAAAATGCGGGGTCGCGTAGCGACAAACTGCGTGTAAACTGCGCTTTTAAAAAGTTCTCCGCCTTGCCAGCGCACAAATATTCTAATTTTTAGAGGTGCCCATAATCGAGTATCGAGCTGAGAATAATTATGTTTAAAGATTCGCTTTTAAAGAAAAAAGAAGAAAAATATACCGCGTTAATTCGTAGCCCGGTTTTTTATGAGTTAACGCAGTTAGTGGATAATCGGTCAAAAATTAGAGTTTTGGATTTAGGTACAGCGCATGCCGGTAGTGTTAGTTTTTTCAATCAATATAATTGTTATTATCATGTCATTGATGTTTATCATATTTTATCCGAATGTAAAAAAGCGGAGCACGAAAATCATGAGCAGTTTCAAAACCGCCTGTTTCGTTTATTTGAGGATTTAGTTCCACTACGCGAAGACGCAAAATTAGATTTAATATTAAGCTGGGATGGGTTTAACTACTTAAATCGACAAACGCTAGAGCTGTTTTCACTTTATTTATCCAAATTTTCTAATTCTGAAACTTACTTGCATAGCTTTATTTATGGCCATCAAGTTATCCCTGAGCGATGGGCGCGTTTTGATATTCTAAGTGATGAGCATGTATTGGCGGAATACGAAAATGAGCAGACGTGCCAGGGGCCTATTTTTAATCAAACTGATATTAAGCAGCTAATTGCTAGATTCAGCGTGAAAAAGTCAATTTTGTTGAAAAGTGGTATTCAAGAGTATTTATTACAACATCGGCCCTATAGTTAAAAGGGGTAAGGGCTGCGCCCTTATTTTTGAGTTTAACAAGATTGCATTGTTTGCTTTCGACAACGACAGCACTCGTCATCGCTACGCTTCCCTGACTCGCTCGTCTCCAGTTTCAGCGCTGCTTCCCTTCCAGGTCGCAGCACTTGCACAAGGTGTC
>QIKQ01000023.1 GCA_003233075.1 Gammaproteobacteria bacterium | reverse complement strand
GGCCTTCCATGGCCTTCGCGATATAAGTCCATCCATGGACAAAATGTCACTTTTGTCCAGCGAACGCCCGAGACAGGAAGTCGAGGGCAGGTCTTTCGAGCGAAGCAGGATTGCGAAAGCGAAGAAAGGCTGTGAGCGACCGCCCTGTAAAACAGGGCACCTCGCAAAGACGGGTAGCGGCTGCTTATGCTGTCTTATACTAATTTTTTAGCGATATTAGGTAAGTTTAAATCATTTCTTATGTTAACGAGACAGCAGTGAACTTAAGTATAGTTTTGATTTTTATCTAAATAAAATTTCTGTAAGTTTCCATCACTATTCTACCTATATTGATTAATATAAATTGAACATTATTACATATATTAATTGCCAGGCTTAATTATCAATACTTACCTTTTGTCAGGAGATACATAATTTCTTTTTTCTGGGCCTACGTAAAGTTGTCTTGGGCGACCAATTCGTTGATTGGAGTCACTAATCATTTCGGTCCATTGTGCAACCCAGCCAACAGTTCGCGCAATTGCAAACATGACGGTAAACATATTGCTTGGTACACCTATCGCTCGATAAATGAGACCAGAATAAAAGTCGACATTCGGATAGAGCTTGCGTTGAATAAAATAGTCATCTTTCAAGGCTATTTCTTCTAAGCGAAGGGCGAGTTCAAATAAGGGATCATTAGCACTCCCGAGTTCACCGAGTACTTTATGACACATATCGCGAATGATACGCGCTCGAGGATCATAATTTTTATACACTCGATGACCAAAGCCCATTAATCGAAAAGGGTCATTTTTATTTTTGGCTTTTTCCAAGTATTTCGGAATTCGACTGACATCAGCAATTTCTTTAAGCACGCTAAGTACGGCTTCATTTGCTCCACCGTGTGCAGGTCCCCACAGTGCGGTAATGCCTGAAGAGATACAGGCAAAGGGGTTTGCGCCAGAGCTACCCGCTAGACGAACTGTTGAGGTGCTCGCGTTTTGCTCATGATCGATGTGCAACATAAATATTAAATCTAAGGCTTTTTCAGCAATGGGGTTGACTTCATATTCTTCGCAAGGGCTAGAAAACATCATTCTGAGTAAATTGCCGGTGTAGCTTAAATCGTTTTTCGGATAGACCAATGGTTCGCCTATCGAGTGTTTGTAGCTTGCAGCTGCTATTGTTGGCATTTTAGCAATCATACGATGCGCTGCAATTTCGCGGTGGTCCGCTTTGCTTATATCAGTTGAGTCGTGGTAGAACGCGGATAGTGATCCAACGACACCAACCATGATGGCCATTGGGTGGGCATCATGATAAAAACTGTGGAAAAAGTTTTTTAAACTTTCGTTTAACATGCTGTGGTGAACTATAATATCTTCAAACTTTTTTAGCTCATCGGGCTTGGGTAATTCACCCTTTAGCATGAGGTATGCAACTTCGATAAAACTGCTTTTTTCTGCAAGTTGTTCAATGGGATAACCGCAATATTGTAATATGCCTTCGTCACCATCAATGTAGGTTATTTCGCTCTGACAGCTAGCCGTGGCAAGAAATCCAGGATCATAGGTAAAATAGCCTAGTTCTTTATACAATGTGCCTATGTCAATCACAGCGGGGCCTTGCGATGGCTGAATAATGGGTAGCTCAACTTGACGTCCTGTTCGGTTGTCTATTACGCTGATAGTATCTTTGTTCATTTTACTTTCTTCTTTGAGAGATTTCATAAGGTTGTGCCATCAATGTTAAACTTAAAAGTAGTATAGACTTAAGCGGCCATTTCTGCTGATGCATTCCGAAACTACACTTATAATATACATAGCTGATTCGTATAGATATTATTTAGAATAAAGATAAATTTATGACAGTTAATGTAAGTGATTAAATACGATTTTTAGACAGTAATTAATGTCTTTACTAAGAATATGTTTAAAGCTTTTTTAGTGGTAAAGGTTTAGTGTCAATTAGTTTTTAGGCTGGGTATCCACTGATCAAAATTACAAATCGTGAGAGGTTTGCAAATACGATAACCTTGAATTAGATCGCAGCCATAACTTTCTAGTAATTCTTGTGTCTCGTCGTTTTCGACACCTTCACCTACAATGATTAAATTTAAATTGTGGGCTAAGTCTATGGTTGAATGAACCTATAAAAATTAGTTAAAAATTTGCATTGTTAGCCAAGTGATTGATATTATCCAAAAAGCCAACTAAAAAGGACGGTCAAATGCCTAACCAAAAGGGTGAACATCAATTACCTAAAAAGTGTCGTGAAACGACTCAAGTCAGCGCAGACAACTATCCTGTCACAGGGGGATAATGCGCCAAAGAAAGTTAATGTCTTAGGTTCGTTTGTGTTGTCCATCCTATCCGGCCATCATCGTTATGCCCACATGATAAGTCTATTATCAGATCGAGTGAACTAACACTTGCTGGGAATGAGTAAAGTCGTGAGTGATGACTCGGCACGACGGGCCTTAAAAAAGATTGATGTCGAACAGGGCGTGCCGTGGTTACAGCAACACTTGCATCGTTGCTTTGATCCGCTCCTTCAGGAAGATTGGATACTCGATTGTGACATCACAGGCAAACCCGTTGTACGGTCATCAGCAAGGCGAATCTTTGCTTGGTGTTGGATGTTGAGGTGCAAGCGGGGAAAAAAACGGCCACCAAGTATTCAGCACCAGGCTTATGGGCCTTACTGGAGCGGATACCTCGAACCCACTGGCCCAAGCTGATCTGGGGTGATTGTGACTGGGGCAACGAATCGATCTTGTGCGCAACCGAACATCGAGGGGTGGATTATCTTTTTAAAGTTCGACAATCAAAGTATGTTAAAACACTGAGATATAAGCTGCATTATGAATCGGGATGGGAGAACACGCACGCAGGTTGGGAAGCCATTACCTCTCGTCCTTTGTTACTTCACGGAGTTGGTAAATTAACGCATCATGGCGGTAAAAAACACTAACCATTACGTAAAGCCATGCTCGTCGCCAAGACGTGATGGCTGCCTACGAAGGGATTGCCTGTCTAGTTTGGCTAGATAGACTAAATTTAAGAAAAGGGAGCGAGTCATTTGAGCGATTTTTTGCTCAACGTAAAGGTTTGACTGATTTTTTTAGGATTAAGCATAGTGATGGGCATTTTACTACGGTATTCCTTTTTGCAATTTAAACTATTATTTGGCTAGTGTAAGGGTCTATGTCCAACTGATAATTCTTAGTCTATCTCAACATCTATTACTGCGATATTATATTTAGTGGCAAGTCCAAATTTTATATCAAACCACCGACATTTCTTTTTTTCATAATTTTATTAAATTTTAAACTTACCTACCAATCTCTTAAGATGAGAAGATAAATCGATTAGTGTATTGCTCTCGCGTGTTATATTGTCAGCCGAGTCAGAGGATTGATTTGTCATGTCACGTATTCTCATTAGATTCGAATCGACTTCGCCTGCCACCTGAGTTTGTTCTTCAGATGCGGTAGCGATCTGTGTATTCATATTGCTTAAATCTTCAATTGTTTTTGCTATTGCTCCCAATGAATCACCTATTACACGTGTCTTTTGAACGCTGGCTGAAGTATATTCGTGACTTTTTCCCATTGCACTCACAGCATTGGAAACTCCTGATTGTAACCGTTCAATCATCGATTGAATTTCCTGTGTTGATTCTTGCGTTCGTCCAGCTAAACATCGCACTTCGTCGGCAACAACAGCAAATCCTCGCCCTTGTTCTCCAGCTCGAGCGGCTTCAATCGCAGCGTTTAACGCTAATAGATTGGTTTGCTCTGCGATTCCACGAATGACATCCAAGACAGCTCCAATTGAGTTACTGTCTTGTTCGAGCGAATTAATAATGGTGTTAACCTTTTCCACTTCAACGACAAGATCGTCCATCGCACGTACAGCTTCATCAACAATTAAACGACCTTTAGTTTGTTGCTCATCAGCCTCTGAGGTCGAGGAAGAAGCGTGCTCTGCATTTCTTGCTACTTCTTGAGCAGTCGCATACATTTCATTCATCGCAGTGGCCACCTGCTCTGTTTGAGACTGTTGCTCGAGCATCGATGCTTGTGTTTGAGTACTTGATGCGGACAATTCATTGGCAGCACTACTTAACTGATCCGACGCGTCAGAAATATTCACTACCACATCACGGGTATTAACTAGAAACGTATTAAAACTGTCGCCAAGTTCTGCAATCTCATCTTGCCCCGTCACATTATGACGATGGCGCAAGTCCCCTTCTGAGGCACTCTTAAATATTTCGGACATTGACTTTAATTTATTGGTTGCATGTTTAAACTGAAAGAAAAATAATGTCAAAGCAGAAAAAATAACACCAAGCAGTACTAAAATTATTTTAAATGATACTGTAAAACCGTTTTGAATCTGACTATCAATATTTTTCGTTATTTCTAAAACACCGCGTACATCACCTAACTTCCAATCATTTTTTGGTGTATCAGCACGATTATTATGGCAATTAACACAAGCGGCATTCACCATGTGATCGGCGATAGCGACGCGTACAAAGGTACCTTTTTCATTGTGTACTGTTTTAGTAAAAACCTCGTCCGGTTTTTGACTTAGTCCCTGCCAACTTTGTTTTTGAAATGTATCAAGTATTCGACTATTTCGATTTGGAAAGGGGTAGGCGCTGTACAGGGTCAGTTTTGTTCCTTTGTCTTTCATCATTGAACTCAAATCATGAATTAATGTCGCCGGCAAAGGAATGGAGTTTTTTCGATTTTTGTGATCGAATGACGGTTTTATTACTCCGGTTTTAATGACCTTTTTGATTACATTGATCGTATAGTACTTACGTAATGCTTTATATTTAGAAACATCTTCCTTTGCACTTAAAATAGCATCTTTAATAGCAGCCTGTTTGATAGCATACGGTATGTATAACGCGATTATAACCATGCCAATAACAAGCAAAAAGCTAATGGGTAAAATGAGCTTCAAAAAAAAACTCTTTTTAATAAAATCCATATACTTCAATCTCTTACAATATATAATGCGAATTACATTAAAGATTTTTTGTAACAGTTATAACGGCTTATATGCAGTTAAACTTTAGAAAATTTAAATATTTATTCTATGTCAATATTAATTTAGGTCGTCGAAAATGAATCTCGATTTTATCCCCACCTTTAAAAACGGTGAACCCAACTAGAAACTGTTCCCACATGACAGGCTAAAAGACCTACCCGACATATCAGATTAATCAGTTGACCGCGTTTTTAAGGCTTAACTCTATGATTAACTTTCAGAATAAGCGAAACTTAGCTTCAGCGAAAGCAACGATCGAGACTTGAATCCCGCTGCTCGAAAATTTATTTAGTATTTTTAGGGAATGTTTGGGATCTCGCATCATGCTGCTTTCAGTAAATTCTAGGATTAGATCACCAAGACTAATATATAGTGCTGTAGCAATTTTAAAGTCGTGTAGTACATATTCTCTTTATATAAATCACGAGCTGATTTATTGACTGCGATATTCGAAAATAATTTTTACTAAACAATGATCTAGAAGAAGCTGGTCGTGTTATTGTCGTGTAAAGATGCTGGCTTAGACAGTTTTGGTTTGTTTTTTGTACAAGATTTTGATCTGTGTAATTAAGCGCAATATTGCTTGTTGGGTAGATTCCCTTGTCATGTTTTAAAGTATGCTAGAGAATGATTTTTAGTAGGAATTGTTAACCAATGCAAACAAATTTAATGACAGCCTTACTCGCTACAAGAGAGGGGAAAGAGGCAGATGCAATATTACGATCCTGTGTACACTGTGGCTTTTGCTCTGCAACTTGCCCAACTTATCAAATCCAAGGTGATGAGTTAGATAGTCCACGCGGCAGAATTTACCAAATAAAACGAGTTTTAGAAGGCGGCAAAGCGAGTAAAAATACACAATTGCATTTAGATCGCTGTCTTACTTGTTTAAACTGTGAAACGACTTGTCCCTCTGGTGTTAAATATAATCGTTTACTTGATATTGGCCGGCAAATAGTAGATGAACAGGTAAAACGATCACTCTTCGAACGTCTAGTCCGTTTACTACTTCGGAAAATTTTGCCTTATTCAGCACGAGTAAAACCACTCATGGGCGTGGCGCGACTTTTTCGGCCATTAATGCCAAATTCAATTAAGCGAAAAATTCCTAAAGCTCAAAAAATAGAAGTTGTATCATTGGGTTCTCATTCACGAAAAATGATCATGCTTGAAGGCTGTGTGCAAGATATCATGATACCCGCAACGAATGCGAAAGCGAAAATACTCTTTGATAAAATGGGCATAGAAATAATTTCAGTAAAAAATGAAACCTGTTGTGGATCTTTGAGTCATCATTTTAGTGAGGTTGAAGAAACCAAGGTATTCATGAAAAAAAATATTGATGCTTGGTGGCCGCATATTGAGAGTGGCGCAGAGGCGCTATTGGTCTCGGCAAGTGGTTGCGGAAAAATGTTAAAAGAATATGGGGCCTTATTGATTGATGATTCGGAATACGCATCAAAGGCGAAGAAAGTTTCAGAAATATGCCGAGATCCATGTGAAATAATTCAAGCAGAGGATATCGCGCAATTTACAAAGGTAACTCAAAAACGGATTACATTTCATTCGCCCTGTACATTGCAACATGGCCTTAAACTTGGAGGCAAAATTGAATCACTACTGCTTGCTGCAGGTTTTGATTTAATACCGGTTGAAGACGCGCATTTGTGCTGCGGTTCAGCGGGTACCTACTCTATTTTACAGGCGAAAATGTCTAAGCAATTGTTGACGCGTAAGTTGACTCAGCTCGAAAAACACAAGCCGGAATTAATTGTAACTGCCAATATTGGCTGTCAGATGCATCTGAATAGTCAATCTCAAGTGCCAGTGATACATTGGTTAGAACTATTTAGTTGAGCGAAGGTGACGGGTGCCTGACCCCGCATGCATTAGTGGGGTCAGTCACCTTCGTAAGTGTCTGATTATAAATCTTAAATTAATTCAAAATCGTTAAACTCAAGCTTGTTCAGATTAGGTTCATATTGACTTTGATATGCTATTACACATCCTAAGAGATTAGATAAAGTTATTAAAACAATAGAGGCAAAGACAGTGACTAATAAAGTAAAACATTTTAGCCAAGAGCATCCAATATTCTGGAAGGCGCTGATGATACCTTTGTCATTAACTGTCACTTTTGTATTGGGTCTAGTTACAATGCTTCCTTTTGCATAATTTAAAAAATAAAATTCTGAGCTAGATCTATTTCTAAATACAATTCTTCATGTTTCTGCCGCATTGTTTACATCCCTATACCACGTTCATTAATCAATCATCATCTTTAATTCTAATTGTTACAGTTTCAATAGTTAAGACATAGGCAGTGAATAAAGTAAAAAGGCTGGACTATTGCTTAATTCGGATTAGGTTCATACTGATTTCGTACATCCTAGCAAATGAGATATTAGAGGCCATGAGTGTGAATATGACAGTAAAACAATTTAGTCGAAAGCACCCAATATTTTTTACAAAGCAATTACGATTCCAATGTCATTATTGATTGCCGATGAATTGGGCTTATTAACCATCAGTCCATTTATGTAGGATATTTCAATCAAATAGATTATACCACTCGTGTATCAGATAATTTTTCAGCAGCTTGTTGGTGCGTCAAAAATTGCCCATTGAGTATAAAACCAGAAACTAATTTCATGTCATTTCGAAGTAGTATTTTGTCGGGCAAACCATCATAGACATGAACAGGTGCGAGATCGCCATTTGCGAATTGTGATAGATAAACTTTGCCGCTGCGCATATCTAAAAAGGCTGGCAATAGTTGGAGTTGAGTATTTTCAGGCAAACTATGCAAATTACGGTTAAGTTCTTCTGTTTTTAATTGATTCATTACATTCTCCCGCAGCGATTACTGCAATTCTTATCATAATTTGTAATGACTTACATTTAACTTACAAATCGATCATAATAGTTTTAGCACTAGTCGATGCTAACTTTTTATACTTAAAAAATATATTATATGACTTTAATTCTGAACTTATGCTGAACGTTAAGGTAATTTGATTTCGAATTGTGGACGAGTGGCAATGACAAGTGTGAATTGATTCTATTAGTTATGTATGTCAAGCCGTTAAATTCGGCTTGACAAATATAATTCATGCTTTTAGTTTTTCCAGCATACCCTTATTTGTTTTCGATTTGATACTTTCTTATGCGGAACTCGCTTCTCAATCATTACGCCATAGGTTTTGCCTTTACGCAAAGAGGGGCCGCCAGGTACTACAACGGATATAGTATCGCTGCGCATACCCCATTTTTTAATTTTGGGATGGAAGTGAACTTTCTTACCTGTTATGGAAACACGATTAAATGCACGAGTAATTTTTTTATTGAGAGTTAAAATAATAATGCCGTTCTTTTTAACGCATTTTCCTTGATGACTGATGTTTACTATTTTGAGAGGGTTTTTATCAGCAGCGAAGCTGATACCTGAGATGATTAGCCCAAGCATTGTTATAAATAGCGTGGTTTTATAGTTACTATTTTTGCTTATTCGAATAGTCATGCTGACTCCTTTTGTTCTTAAAGCCGATAGTTAGATTTTTGATATGTACTTTTTATCACTTAAATGAATTTTATACAATACTAATGTAATTCAAAAATAATTCAGCGCGAATTTATACTAAATCAATAATATTTAAGTTAATTAGAGAGGTGGCCAATTAGTGAACATGTATTAATTGGCATTAGGCGTATTTTTTAGAGAATAACTAATCATACCGGCGAAATTGCCACGAGTTTGTAAACGGTTTAAGGCGGGCAAATACATTTTGGAAATGGATCCATCTAGGTACAACGCATTATCACATTTTAATTTTTGGTGAAACAATGCTGCAAAATTGTATAAATTAGTTGGGGAGTTAGAAATCGCAAAAATAATAGCGCCTTTACGATCTAGTCCGACTCCATTACGAATATATTTGCTTTTTGCATTTTTTTTAAATAACCAATGGATTTTTTTATTAAATACAAGTAGAGGTCCTGATTGGGTGGCTAGACGATAAGAGCCTTTCTTTTTCTGAAAAAAGCGAGATTGGGCTATCAAGGCTTGGCCTTTTTTAGTGATAGCGAATACGCCATTAGGCCGCACGTAAAAATTACCGACGCCCTTTTTCCTGTTTAATTTTACCAGTTTTTTTGAATTTTCTATATGTAAGCCTAGGGGTTTATAACCGTGGGCGAATATGCCTGCATTCGTAGCAAAGACAAGTTTCTTATTTTTTTTCGCTAAATATTTTTTTAAAGTTCGAAAATTGGAGATTGGTTTATTGCCACTTCCTAGCCAATGAATTTTTATATTGTGAAAGGGTGGCTTTAGGATAAATATATCGTATTGATTACCATTGAAATCAATTTTTTTTGCAATCACATTGTTCTTGGAAATCTGATTGGAACTGAAACTAACATTCGCTGTAAGAAATAAGCAGGCAAAGAAAATGATATTTTTATAATTAAACATATCTTGAATAAAACAAAAAGAATTACAGATTATTGGGGGTTAAACTTACGTTTGTAAGTATTACAATACATGAGTTTAATCTAAGTGTCTAGATTCCATAATAACTGTTTTAATAAATTATCAGTTGAGACCAGTCTTTTGGCGAGCAAGACACCAATAAAATGCATTACTTTATAACCAGCTTCAGGGTTGTGAGCAAGATAGCCCATTAGTTGCTGGCCATCGATACGTATCGCTTCGACTTCGCCGATGCATCTAACGGAGGCAGTGCGTGCACCATTTGACAACCAAGAGATTTCACCCAAGATTACTTTATTTTCTTTGCTAATCACTATTTCACTACTAACGTTTTTATTTTCTTTAGACAATATTTCTACATGGCCGGAAATAAGTGCGTACAAATCGCGATTGACTTTTTCGTTTTCTGAAATAACAACATCGCCATCACTGTAGAGTATCGGATCGCAATAGAGCGCAATCGCGTTGAGGTGTTTTGTTTCAAGGGCGGAAAACAGTGGTATCATTAGCAAAGTTTCAACCATTAAGCTGTGATGGCGCTCATCTGCATGTTTCATAATTGGCCTGTTAAACCTAGATTAATCAGTTGATCGCTTTTGTAAGGTATAACTTTATGATTCACAGTCATTATTAGATAATCCTTGTTTCACCGAAAGGGTGAGTTTGCTACAACCTAAGGACAGTCCTGATTGCCCGCCTGACTTTATATAAAAACTCCTTAAGGACCAGGCCATTAACTCGCTTTTTTATTTACTCAGTCGAACAATCAGAACTGTCCTTAGGCTATTCAACTGATTAATCTGGGTTAAAGTAAAATATTTGATTAACTTAGGTAAAATATAGCACAAGCATTGCAAAAATTTGTTTATTGCTATTATTTTTTGAAGTGTAGAAATTTTAGTCGATCCTTTAATTTCAAATTTTTCAAGTTAGTTGAGTATTTGATCTACGCTTAGAGTTAAGATACTCCTTTAGTGGCTAGGTAAAGTTTGGGACTAGAAAATGGACATTTGAATGTATTAATAAAGTGACTAAATATTTATGGCTACTAGATCTTATTTATCGAATCAACCAAATATTGCAAAATCTGCATACATAGATCAATTTGCCTTGGTTGTCGGAGATGTATGCATTGGCGAAGATAGCTCAATTTGGCCGTTTAGCTCGGTTAGAGGCGACGTAAACAGTATCAGCATCGGCGATAGAACCAACGTTCAAGATGGCTGTATTTTGCATGTAACGCACAAGAATAAAAACTGCCCAGAAGGCTACAGATTGACTATTGGTGACGAAGTGACAATAGGCCATAAGGTAGTCTTACATGGATGTGAAATTGCCAATCAGGTGCTTATCGGCATGGGCTCAATTATATTAGACGACGCTTATGTAGAAGAGCACGTTCTTATTGGTGCTGGTACAATTGTGACGGCGGGCAAACGCTTAGAATCTGGTTACCTTTGGTATGGGGCGCCAGCAAAAAAAATTCGAAAATTAACTCAAGAGGAGCTTGATTGGTTTAGTTATTCAGCCAGCCATTACGTTAAACTGAAAAATAATTATTATATTTGAATAGTTCGAGTCACTTTTTACAAAACTAAATAATCAGTTGCTATCGAAAGAAAATAATATCATTGGGCCCATAATGAAAATTGGATGCAAATTAGTAGATCAACCTATACAGTTTTCGAAAAGGTTCACCTATTGTCTGATTTTCATTTTTTGCCTATCTGTTTCTAACTTTAGTTTCCCTAAAATATCTAAAAAATTTGATTTCATACTCAGTAGCAATGTAAAAGTAGACGACAGTAGTTTTAGTAAAAATCAGAAACGTGTTGATTCAGGGGTAAAAATTTCTGAACTTAACAATAGAATCTACTTGCATATTAAATCTCGAGCAATAATTGCTAAAGGTGTTTTTAGCTATTGGTATAAACTGGAGAACAGTAAAGATAAGCAAGGTAAAAGAATATTTTCAAAATCAGTTTTGCTTGCCGCAGGCGCTGGTGAAAGCGTAGAGTTAAAGGCTCCGGCGAATGGTTTTTCTCCTGGGCGATACAAGGTAGTCCTTAAGTACGGCGGCACAGAACAATATGATCTGTTTTTCGAAATAACGAAGGCTTATGACTCAGCCTTGTTGAATAAAATAATCAAGCACAAACCAAGTTTTAATATTGCGATGGATAAATTAGGCGGTAAAATACTATCCTATACATCTGAATACGATAAAGAACGCTGGGCAGCAAAAAACTTAATTGACGGCAAGCCTTATTATGCGGTTTGGAAATCGAATCGCGATTGCGTGTCATGCGGTTGGTCCAGTAAAAGTAACTCTAAGTATCCACAAGAAATTATTTTTGCTTTCTATAAAGATCGCAGCGCCCATATAGATATGATTCAAATTGATACTCGCACTTGGGAAACCATTACGAAGTTAAATGGATTGCCAAAGCACATTGAGGTTTGGGTGTCGAATACTTTAAACGGTGAATTTAGAAAACATGCAAAAGCGCGGCTGCATAATATTGCTCAGAATCAAACTATTCAATTTAAAGATGTTCGAGCTCGAAGATTAAAAATTCGAATTTTGTCCAAGTACAGTCGTCGTTATGTGCAAATTGGTGAGATTAAAATATTTGAAGTTAATAGCCAAAAGTCAACTATTTTACATGACTATAAGATTAACTTAGCATACCCAAGGTTGGGTGGTCATTTAATCCGATTTTCATCTCAAGATATGGATAATAAAGCGGTTGAATTATTTGATGGTAAAGTAGGTCGTAGACAAGGGTGGGTATCGGCAAAAAATTATAAACACAAAGCTTCTTATCTACCACAAGATTTTGTACTGGGATTTAAATCTAGTCGCTTAGTGAATGTTCGTAGCCTAATAATCAATTCACTAAGCGGCCCACGAAAATCGTTTGGTTTAAGTCGATACAAGCATTGGCCAAAAAAAATTGCAATATACATTTCTAAAACATCCGCTTTTGATTCCTTTAGGGAGCTAAAGGTCGTAAGCTTAGCCAAGAAAAGTACCAACCAAGAAATAGAAATTAACACACAGCTGCGTTTTTTAAAAATACGTATTTTAGAAAATTACGGTGCTGCATATACTAGCTTAGGTGAATTAAAGGTAATAGAGGCACGAGTCGATGGTAGTTTGTCCGCGCTGTTTGAGTTTCAAAAAAGTCGTTTTAAAAACAGACAAAAGGAAAAAAAGGAAATCAAGTCTACACAAGAGGCTGAAAATATTGAACTAGAAAAAGAACCAAATAATTCTATTTCACAAGCAAAGCAAACGTTAACATCAAGAGTTATCAAAGGACGTTTAGATCCTTTAACAGAATCAGACTATTACAGAATAATAGTGCCCGGTAAAAAGCCATCGAGCTTGTCACTTGATATTAAATCAAAACCTTTTATTAGCACTTCATTTTCCTTGCTAAAAAAACCGTATGAATTAGCAATCAAAAAATTTGACCCGTCACGTAAAACGAGTAGTCAGATTCATTTGAGCTGGTATGTTGATCCAGGCAAATATTTTTTAAAAATCAAATCAGAGCCGGCTTCACTCGTATTAGCTTGGGATACAAGTGGTAGCATGAAGGGACGCAGAGGGCATCTAAGCGAGGCGGTAGAGCAATTCATTAAAAATATAAAAATTGATGAAGAAGTTCAGTTGATTCGTTTTTCAAATCAAAAAGTAGAAGTTTTACTTAATCAATTCACCAGTGATCAGGCAAAATTACTAAAGGCAATTCAAGGCAAGATAGTTGCGAGTGGCGGCACGCCACTTTATGATGCGATAAAAAAAGCAATTGAACTGCTGGTACCCAAAAAAGGCAATCGAGCAATAATTTTATTAAGCGACGGTGGAGATTCGGAGAGCATAAGTTCTCACCAGGAAATAATTGAATTGCTGGCTAAAAATAAAATTCGAGTTTATGTTATTGGTTTAGGTTTGGAATTAGATAGGTTTCTACCCGAGTTCGTCTCCAGCGGAAAAAAAATACTATATTATTTTGCTAAGCTGTCAAATGGAATGGCGTATTTCACACCTAAAAGCAAAGATCTCTCTGTTATTTATAATCGAATTGCTTCAAGAATTAGACAGATACCTACCTATTATATAAATGCGGCAATAAGTAATATTCACGGTTCGTTAATTATTAAAGAAACGGGCGAGCGAATCCCTTCCGTTTCAGCACCGGCCCGAATTGAATTTATATTAGATGCTTCTGGATCAATGAAGCGTAAATTTCGCGGTCAAAAAATGATAACTATTGCAAAAAAGGTCTTGAAGAATTTAGTGACTAAATTACCGGTGGACGTGAGTATCGCCCTGCGTGTTTATGGGCATCGTATTAAAGAGCGCAGCAAGGGCGATTGCAAGGACAGCCAACTAGTCGTACCTTTCAGTAAAAACAAGAAAAAACTGTTGCAAAAAGTTATGCAAATTAAAGCGCTTGGAACTACGCCGATTGCTTATTCTTTAGCTCAGATTCCGAGTGATTTAGACAAATTGAAAGGTCATAGTTTAGTCATATTGATTACTGACGGAAAAGAGGAGTGCAAGGGTTTTCCTGCAAAGGTTATCAAGAAAATACGTGCGAATAGATCTAATATTAAATTGAATGTTGTCGGTTTCAATTTAAAGCAAGTTTTAATTCAAAAGCAAATGTTAGCTTTGGCTAAAGCGGGTGGCGGAAAATTTTATAACGCTCGGAATGCCGTTGCGCTCGAACAATTAATAACTAAGGCGATGTCAGTCAGTTTTGATGTGTTTGATGAGTCTGGAACTATCGTCGCAGCGGGCGCACTTAATCGCAAAAAAGTAACTTTGCCCTCAGGAATTTACAATCTGGTGGTGTATCGCAAGGGCAAGGAGTTATTAATTCATAATGTTCGCATTAAGGAAGGCAAGACAACTGAAGTACAACTCAAAAAAGAAGGACAAGAAATTGGAGTTAAGGTGATTACGCCAAAATAAAGAATTTAACTTAAGCGCACCTCTAATTGTGTCTATTTGCACGCTGGCGGCGTTGTCGAACTTTTTAAAATACGGGTTCGCGCAGCGATAAACTGCGCTTTTAAAAAGTTCTCCGTCTTGCCAGCACACAAATATTCTAATTTTTTGAGGTGCCCTTAAATTGGTCGTGAGAAGTCATTAAAATTGATTTAACCCAAGTATTTTTTATGAATTTGGTTAATAAACAGCATTTCATTAGAGGAAAATGAGGGTAGAATAACGGCTTACGGATTATTTGCGTAGGAGTGGACATGATTAGAATATTAGCAAAAAACACAATTCTAATTTGCATAGTACTTGGAATTTCATTAATAGCTTCTTGTAGTGATTCATTTGACAAGAATCAAAAGGTTTGGATTAGTATTCCCGGCTCTAGTTTTGCTGATGAAAGTTATGCCATTGGCAGAGTACTAAAAACCAAGAAAAAAACAATTATCATCAAACCTATTAAAGTCGTCAGCGCCAGTAAAAGGGCAATAGTTACTTCACTAAAAACCAAAGTAACGGCGGTTCCGCTTGCTTGGGTGATGGAATATAAAGAAGGTAAGGAAAGATACACTGAAATTCGCGAAGCGACTCGAAAAATTGCAATACTCAATTCTGGTAAATCAATTAATCCTGATAAGGATACTAAACGAATTGCAAAAATCGCGAAAAACTACCAGCTTGACGAATTATTGTCTGCCGTTAAGGTGAACCGAATAAAGCAAAAGTTTTTATCAAATTCTTTTTCTACAAAACAGAAAATCGATAATATTGAGAAAGCATTCGCTAGCCTAAAAAAAGTAGCTAAAAATAATGAGACTTACCAAATTATTCTAAATGCTAAAAATACTAAGCTTGCGTATAGGCAGAAAAAAGTAGTTCGATCTATTCTACTCTCGAAAAAACCAATTAAAGTTAAATCGATTGGAAAAATTAAATTAAGATACAGAATGTTCATTAAACAATCATTGCGATTTATTAAAGAGATCGAAGTCGTATTACAATCAAGTTCTCAAGGAGGCATCGAAGCATTACAAGTGATTAAAAATATGTCGGATATTATGGATGCAGAAGAAAGTTATATTCGATTTATTAGCAATGATGGTGAGCGTTTAGGGAAAATCGATATTGATTTGGTTTTGAAGTATCGTAAGACACAAAAAGTGAAAGCAATAAGAAAAGACTTGCGTGAAGAGCTTAAAACCAAGCATGAGTATGGCAAGCTTACCTCAATGCAAGACGCAAAAAATAAGTATGCATCAATCATAAATGAGGCAAAAGAAATTGAAAGTGATTTTGGCATAAAAATATTCAGCAAAGCCGATAAAAATAATTTTTTTATGAAACCTGCAAAGTTACGTTTAGCCCAGCTGAAAAAAGACGAACAAGAAACTTATTTGCTTGCCATGGATAATACTCTAGAGGCTTACCATCAAAAAGATTTAATCGAAACTTACTTGGGAAACTACCCAAACGGAAAACATCGTTCTGAACTAAAAGGCCTAATGTCTAAAGTAGAAAATCGAGAAAGTGATGAAGAAAAAAATGTGGAGCGCAAAAGGCAGTTAGTTAATAGTAAATTGTCGACCAAGAAGAATTTTTTGGGTATCGCGAACTACCAAGACAAAAAATATAAATTTAAGCTTCGCATAAGTCAATTTAATCAGTCTAATGGTAATTTTAGCGGTAAAATAATTTGGCCAAATCGCAGTGGTGCTATAAGCAAGATTCGTGGTCAATACGACCAGGATGATTTAGTACTGAGTTTTAAGGAAACTAAGGTAATCCGAAAGGGTAAGTGGCCTGGTTTTTCTTCTTTTAGTTTTAACATTCGGGGTGATAAAAAATTAAGTGGTGTTCATTCTTATAAAATACTATTTTTATCGGAAGAGAGACCAGCATCGTTGACGCTTTAAAATCACGCCTGAATTGATATTCGAGCAGACAACGCAAGCCTTGTCTGCTCAAAAAGAAGTTTAAGTGTCAATTCAATTTAGTTTTAGGTGATTCTACTACTGTTATTAGTTTGCAGTGCAATGCCATTAACTTAAAGCAATATTACAAAATTACGTAGCCTGTAGGAGGCGTTTGCAAAACGCCAAGTACAGGAAGAAAAATAATGATTAGAATAAACTTCCCTGCACTCGCTGCGCTCCTACAGGCTACAATAAATTTAATTATTCTTAAGTTAATGGCATTGGTATGCAGCGATCGCTTAACTTCTTAGTTGAGATGGTCTATTCTAGACTTAGTCGTTAAGAAAAATTACAGGAGTTAAGCGTATTCAATGAGTGACGCAGAAATAAAATTCAATATTCAAGCGAGTAATCCCCAAGCCCATCTATTTACCGTTAGTTGCGAAGTCCTAAACCCAGACCCACTCGGTCAAATTTTTGCACTGCCGGCTTGGATTCCTGGCAGTTACATGATTCGTGATTTCGCCAAACATATCATTTCATTTTCAGCCAAAGCTGTAAGTACGGGTAATGAGTCCGAAATAGCCGTGAGCAAAATCGATAAACAATCGTGGCGCTGCGAACCCTGTCAGGGTAAATTAAAAGTGGAGTACCAAGTTTACGCTTGGGACCTGTCTGTAAGAGGCGCTCACCTAGATACTCGGCATGCCTTTTTTAATGGCAGCTGTGTTTTTATGGAGGTATTAGGCCAAGAAGATAAAAATTGTGAATTACTTATATTGGCGCCAAGCGGTAATCAATACTTGCATTGGCGTGTAGCAACATCAATGCCGCGTAAAGATGCCAAGCTTTTTCAATTTGGTCGATATATTTGCAGTAACTACAGTGAACTCATTGATCACCCAGTTGAGATCGGCGACTTTGATATGGAAAATTTTACGGTCGGTGGTGTGCCGCACCATTTTGTTGTTACAGGCAAGCATCATTCCGATTTAAAACGAATTGTCAAAGACATCCAAATACTGTGCGAGCATCATGTCGATTTATTTACTGAGCTGCCGGAGATGGAGCGTTATGTGTTTTTTTTGACTTGTGTTGGCTCAGGTTATGGCGGCTTAGAACATCGCGCCTCGTGTAGCTTGATTTGTTCGCGAAATGACTTGCCAAGAGAGCAGGAAAAAAATATTTCAGATGAATATCGTACTTTTCTTAGTCTTTGTAGTCATGAGTATTTCCATACTTGGAATGTGAAACGACTGAAACCTAGGGTATTTATCGCTGAAAAATTAGACCAAGAAATTTATACCAAATTGCTTTGGTTTTTTGAAGGCATCACTTCCTATTACGATGATTTGTCCTTGTCGCGTACTGGTCTTATATCAGAACAAAATTATTTAGATTTATTAGCCCAGCAAATTACACGTTACTTGCGTACGCCCGGACGCCATTTGCAAACAGTATGCGAATCAAGTTTTGATGCTTGGACCAAATTTTATAAGCAAGATGAAAATGCAGCAAACTCAATTATCAGTTACTACAATAAAGGTGCCCTGGTTTCTTGTTTATTAGACTTAAATATTAGAATTAAGAGTAATCATACTTTATCGCTTGATGATGTTATGCGCGGTTTATGGCAAAGGTTCGGCAAGAACTTGCTCGGTGTCGATGAAAATGAACTTGAACAAAGTATTGCTGAGATCGTTGACTTGGATTTAGTTGACTTTTTTAAAATGGCGCTTTATTCAAAACAAGATTTAGAATTTACAAATCTGTTGTTAGAGTTTGGTGTGAATTACAAAACGAGAGTTGCGAATAATTTTTTGGATCGAGGCGGCAGTGTTGCGAAAAAAGACAATCAAACTGCGGCCTATTTTGGAGCGACTTTAAAGCCCGGTTTAGAATCAGCCATTCTTGGCTCAGTTTTAAGTGATTCTCCATTTCAAAAGGCGGGGCTTTCTGCTTTTGATCAACTCGTAGCAATTAATGATATAAAGGTTAATGCGAAAAATTTTGAATCTGTCATTTCTCGTTATCAAGCAGAGGAGATTCTAAAAATTCATGTCTTTCGGGGTGACGAGTTAATTGATTTTGAAGTGATTTTAGAAGAGTCGAGGCAGCAAACGTGCTACTTGGAGCTGTCGGCTGAACATCATGGCTGGCTGCGTCTCTGAGACAAGGCATGTCCCACAAAAATTTTATTCTCTAAGTGGAATAGTAATTGACTGACCGGATCGTACTCCGCTCCACACTTCCCGTTCATTGCGAGATTGTGCCAGCAAGCAGATTCTTGTTATTCGGTTCTTGTAGCCAGGCTCTTGTATCTTGTAGCCCGGCTCTTTAGAGCCGGGGAGATTACAATTCAATTTAATTAACTAAGATTAAGTAAGGTAGGTGAGTACTAATGATTACTTCGTATAACGTTCTACTTTAAAATCATCAGTGAAACAATGCATTTTGTCTCTAGCGAGTACTCGACAGCGCAAGTTATTGTGTGATTTTTGCCAGCCAAGAGCAGGGATGTCTTCGTCTGGCTCCGGGTCATCAGGATCATCGGGCAGGACAAAGATAAATCGTTTTCGATATTTCACATTATATGTACCCGTTGGGCGAAAATCCGAAAAAGTTGCTTCCACTTCAAAATGTGCCATGTAGCCGATTTCTTGATTTATGACTCGTCCAGTAATGCACTTAATTGTCTCACCAGACTCTTGGCATTTATTAATTGTTGATGGCATATGCTCAGCTGGTTTACCGCTTAGATTCCATCCGCCTGCGGTCACTACCTTTTTGGTATTAAATAAGGTAGATATTGGATCTTGCGGCGGATTAGCTTTAGGTGGAGGTCTTGGCGTATTTTCATCCGCTACTGGCGCCGCTTTCGGTGGTGCTGCTTTTGGTGGAGGAGTCACTTTCGTGTTGCTGGCTATTTTTTTACTTCCGCTACCCATGGCCTCTTCAATCTGGCTAATCAAATTTTGGGCTTTAATCAGTTGCTGTTTTTCTGCACGTTTGGCCCAAAGTAAGGCTCTTTCTAAGTCACGCTTAACGCCTCGACCTTCTAGGTACATTTTGCCTATGAAATACTGAGATGGAGCGTACTTTTTATTGGCGGCTTTCAAAAACCAACGAAAACCACGCTTATAATTTCGACGTTTGTCTTTATTGGTGTAGTAAATATGACCCAATTTATGTGCGGCTTTGACGTAATTTTGTTTAGCTGATTTAGTAAACCACTTAATGGATTCGGTAATGTTAACTTTCACTTCATTGCCTCTCAAATAAGCCACCCCTAACTTATATTGAGCGCGTTTATCACCTTGAAGTGCTTGTTTTTTCCAGCGATCAAAGCGTTTATCGAATAAGGTATCTGCAGCAATAAGCTGTTGAGATAACAATATTAAAGACACAAATAGACCGACTATAAAAGTATTATTATTAACTGCAATCATTGGTACCAACTATTTAGGTATATTTATAATGTTTTAGCGGCTTAATCCTGATAAATCTTAAATATTATAAAAAGCACAGACATACTTAAGATAATGTACAAAGGATTATCGTTCTCGATATTAATTATTCTCCCTGCAAACGATTCTATGCGCTTACGATTAAGCTTTCAATATGCAATGGAATAAATTAGTGCAAAATGGATAAAATTGTATTAATTCTTAACTTATTTTTACATTTTCTTCTTAGACAACGACGTGAATGTCATTTAAATTAGTATATAGTTAGATACTTATATTGAAATTTGGATGTGCTTATTTATTTTGGGGTAATTTATATCCAGACAATTTATCTGCTCTAACCGAAATTGATAAATGCTCGGATTCTTTCGCATTCAAAGTAAATGCCTAACACAGAGCTGTGACAATATTGGACAGTGTTTTGTTATCCAGATCTTATGTTCAGGCGATTGCTGAGTTGATGCCTTGTGTGTTTTGGCTAAGTGATATTCTAGTGAATAACAGTAATTGATCAGTAGTTTTTCATAATTAGCGGGCCAACTATACCCCATCGTTGCATAAAATGTTCGATTCAGGGCTATTTTAATCGAGTATTATAGGCTCTCACGCAGTATTTTCTAGTGCGAGCATAGTTCATTCTACGTGAGTTCTAGAAAATA
>QIKQ01000150.1 GCA_003233075.1 Gammaproteobacteria bacterium | reverse complement strand
CGCTTCCCTGACTCGCTCGTCTCCAGTTTCAGCGCTGCTTCCCTTCCAGGTCGCAGCACTTGCACAAGGTGTCTCAATCAAACGAGCTGATCTTGCTAATAGTAGGTGGAGTATAATACGGAACAGTCGGCTTGCGCCGACTACATTTATTTTAGGGGGTAAGGGCTACAGATCTCTCAAAATTATAATAAACAACTACCATTCTGTTTCAGATTTAAAATATTCTGGTCTCATGGCAGACGTCTCAAATTCATGTTTCGACCAAGGGTTAAGCTACTGATGAGCAGCGCGAGTAGGATGTGACCTAACCTAACCCCTGTTATTTCAATGTTCTTTTCAGACTTACAGGTATAATCTTAAGGTCAAGTGTTCCTGTTTAATCCAAACTATGGGACAGCAGTGGGTAAGGGCTGCGTTCTTAAAATACGCAACTTGGCGTCGCTGCGAATCCGAACGCAGTGAGCGATGAAGCAATCTCCTAAATTTTTACTTTAAGCTTTTCTAAAACTAAGCAATTGAATTGGGGAGATTGCTTCAGCCGCTATCGCAGCTTCGCAACGACGGGCAAAGTTTTCGTCGTTGCGAATCCGAACGCAGTGAGCGATGAAGCAATCTCCTAAATTTTCACTTTAAGCTTTTCTAAAACTAAGCAATTGAATTAGGGAGATTGCTTCAGCCGCTATCGCAGCTTCGCAACGACGGGCAAAGTTTTCGTCGTTGCTGATGAATAGCAGTAAGCAGATTTCTTCTAATTTTATTAAGCATCTCACTTTAGAATCCTATTCTTTCTGCTAAAATAAAGCCATAACCTTAATTCGCTAAATCAGCAACGCATTAGGAAACACTTGTGAAAGCACTTATTTTTTTCTCATCTCTGTATTTAATTTCTTTGGCTTTTGGCTATGTAGTTCGTTTTACTGAGGCGACTTCAGTCATGGGCAGAAGTTTAGGCGATAGTAAAGACAGTACGGAAAATCAAGATGCGATTACACCGCCAGGGTTTTCAACACTCTATGTGTTTATTTTTAGTTTGTCACTGGTCGCGATAGTGATGGGATTTGTCATTTATGGTGGGCTAGCGGGCGTAGGTATAATATTTTTGTATTTGTTTTTGGCTATTATAAATAGAATGGTGATTATACCGAGCCAAGAGCATTTCCATTTTACAAATCGAATAACAAGTTCAATGTTAAATCGATATTCCAAATATTCATCCCGCGGTAATGATTCGCGCGCGCAGTCAATGCGTAAATTATTAGATAAAGCAGGAATAAAAATACCAAAAGTTTAATTATTTTTCTTACTTATTTAGCCGTTCATAGAATTCAATTAAAAGTTAAAGAGTCCATGAAACTCGTGTTTGTGTGGGTATTTATCCTAGTAAATATAGTATTTAATAAGTCACTTCGATGTAATACTGAAGATACTTGATTTTAGTCATTATTCACCGCGTAATTGAATATTTATCTGTATTTACATTGTGTATACAAGGATTTATACTTAATTTTTCATTAAGCATAAATTGGATTTAATAATGAGTAAATCAAACAGCAAAGCTTCGCTTAGTACGCCTATTAACCTAAGAATTTCAGAGAATAAGAAGCAGGTGATTGACCAGGCGGCTGAGTTAGCAGGTAAAAATAGAACTGATTTTATGATTGATGCTGCCTATAGAGAGGCGAAAAATTTATTACTTGATCGACGCTTGTTTAGTGTTGATAACAAGGTGTATCAAAAATTTGTTGAAATGCTTGATTCGACTCCAGGAGATCTTTCCAGTTTGAAGAAGTTAATGAAAAAGAAGGCTCCATGGGATTAGTAGTGAAGCCTCCGACGCTTTTAAGTGAAACTCATAATTTAGAAAATTTTAACTGTGAGGAGGAAATTTTGAATGAGTGGCTTAAAAAACGTGCATTGAAAAATCAACTTGAGGGTGCTTCGCGGACCTATGTGATACAAGCAGAAATGGCAGTGATCGGTTATTATTGTTTGTCTGCGGGCGCGGTTGAAAATTCTATGGCAACAGGTTCACTTCGACGAAATATGCCAGAGCCCATTCCGATAGCAGTTCTAGGGCGTCTTGCGATTGATGTTGAATATCAGGGGGTCGGCATGGGTAGGGGATTGCTGAAAGACTCCATTATGCGTACTTTACGAGCTGCAAGTATTATTGGCATAAGAGCTTTACTAGTCCAAGCTTTGGATGAAAACGCGAAAAAATATTATAAAAAGTATAATTTTGTTCAATCACCGCTTGATTCGATGACACTAATGCTTGGATTGAAGTCTGTCGCCAAGTTACTTTAAACGAATAATTATATCGCTCAATATGTGCCGGGGGGTTCTATATTTTAAGTAAGTGTTAATATTAAAATAACAAAGTGTAATGTCATTTCATTATTTCTACGCCCATGATTAGTTTAAGAAATGCCTGGATAAGTTATTGTTGGTTTAAAGTATATTAGAATACCCTAATATAAAGCTCAGGTATTAATTATTAGGTATTAACATATGAATTCTGTCGTTGTTTGGTCAGGTTGGGTTGGCGGCATCGCCGTAGGTCTGTATGCATTATTTCAATTTCGCTTGAGTAATCGTCAATTGGGTTGCTCCCTCGCGTATGGAAATATAATCGGTGCTGGTTCAAAGCTAAGTTATTTTCGCACTGGTCACTTTGCCAAGCTCAATAATTGGCGACTTTGGTTCATTATCGGCATTCCAATTGGTGGTTTTATCGCCGCCGCATCATCTCCCAACGCTGAAATTGTGGCGACCTGGTCTATGGGTGCAGTTTATGATCAGGTGATGCCCAATTCAGATTGGTTAAAAGGTTTGGTTGTCATGTTTGGTGGCATATTGATGGGATATGGAGCAAGAACCGCTGGTGGGTGTACATCAGGTCATGTCATTGCCGGCTGTGCGTTATTAAATCCAGCAAGTCTTTTGGCAGGTGGCTTATTTTTTGTAGGCGGCTTGATGTCGGTCCAGTTTCTTTTTGCTGTCTTTTTGTAAGGAAACAATCGCAATGAAATACAGTTTTATTTTTTTAGGCATATTATTTGGTTTCTTATTAAGTCGAGCAGGCGCGACGACCTTTGATAACTATGCGCAACTATTTTTATTCCAAGATTTTCAATTATTATGGGTAATTTTGTTTGCAATTATTGTGGGTGCGCTTGGTATGCTTTATTTTAGTCGAATTGGCGGCTTGTCATTATTTGGCAAGGAGGCTTTAACTTTCGATAAAAAACCAATGAAAGCTGGATTGGTGAAAGGCTCATTATTATTTGGAATAGGTTGGGGTATTGCTGGCTCTTGCCCAGGCACTGCGCCTGCGATGTTGGGCGAAGGAAAAATAATGGCGGTTTTTTCAATTATCGGCATTGCAATTGGCACCTACATTTATGGCTACCGCGCATCTAAAATAAATTGACTCAATAGGCGAAATTAATTATTCACTTAGTTTAAGCTTTTCATTTGAGACTGTAATTTTTAATTCTCCTCGCAGGAATTTTTCAATTGTATTTCCAGCGAGAGTATATCGCCAGCCATTCATTAATTTTCCATTACCGCGAATGATCGTTGCATCAACATCTTTGCGAGTGGCAATTAACTCAGTTGATAAGTCATTTTCACTTGCACTCCATTTTATAATCGACATAACACAGTCAACGATTGATTCTTGTGCTTTAGTGAGCTTTAGAAACTCAGGGTGTTGCGGCCATAACGATTCATCTTGATTGAGTGCTTCCTTGATCGAAGTAAATAATGCATCTATTTCACTAAAATTTAGTGATTTTGGTAATTGTCGCAAGCGATTTAGCTCGTCGCTATTTTTTGGCTTTAATCGAACAATGTCTATTAATAAATCGTCCTTGACAATAAAACGTCTAGGCCGGTTTTTTTCCTGAGCAAGATCATCTCGCCAGATCGCTATTTCCTTTAAAATATTTAATTGTTTTCCTTTAAGAGACTGGTTGCCTTTGACTTTTTTCCACAGATTTTGTGGTTCTGGTTTTTTGCAAGCATTGCTTAAGAACAGAGAAACTTCATCTTCGTACCATTCTAGACGGCCAAGTTTTTTTAATTTTTCTGTTTGATTTTTGTAAATTTCAAATAGATATTGGACATCATTAGCTGCGTATTCTAATTGTTGTACGCTTAAAGGACGATGAGACCAATCAGTTCGAGTATGGCTTTTATCCAATCGATTACCAGTTTCTTGATGAACTAGGTCGGCGTAACCAATTTGATTTCTTGAGCCAAGAAAAGTGGCTGCTATTTGCGTATCATAAAGTGGTTTAGGTACTATTTCTGTTACGTATTCAATTACTTCTATATCTTGTTGGGCGCTATGGAAAATTTTAATAATATTAGGGTCTTCAAGAATTTTGATTAGCGGAGAATAGGAATCTATTAAAAATGGATCAACTAATGCAATACTATTCTCAATGGCGAGCTGAATAAGACAAAGCTTCGGATAGTAAGATCGATCACGCATAAATTCTGTGTCTATGGCGATTAGCGAAGATTGCTCTGCCGCCTTACAGAAAATTTCAAATTCAGATTGTGTCTTTATTTCGGTAAATTTCATTAGATTGTTTGTGTATCCTTATATTTAGGCTCAGTTCAGGTAGATAAGTCGGGCACAGGTGACCCATTTTCGCAATCTTGTCGTCATCATCCAGCGACTAGGCTTTAGTCATTGTATCTATGTTATTCACAAGGATATATCTATTAATGGTGTAATTTTACTATAAATAAAATTTTGCGTGATAGATAAACTGTAGTTTAAAATATGCATCATTTATTTCTCTCTGATGTATAATAGTCCAGCTAATAAATTGCCTGCTGAAGTACTAATAAAGCACAGTATACGTAAATATTAATATAATATCCCGATTGAATTTGTTTATTACAAAATAGTCAATATGAGGTGTAGGAGTTAGAAGTAGCAATGAAGTTGAGTAAGAATATTATAGTTTTTTCATTAGTGGCGATAGTAATTTCATTTATAGAAACAGGGGTAATCGTCTATTTTTTAAAGGGCAAGCTAGTTCTATTTAATAATTCAGAATTAGTGCTAAACAGTACTTTTGCCTATCTATTTATCGTTGGTTTTGTATTTACGGGCATCCTTTTGTCGACCCTAATTTATCAGCGACTAATGGCTCAAACCCAACAGCCTCAAGTGCAGGCACGTCGCGAGTCAAACCAAAATCGTCAATTTCAGCAAAAA
Organism: Gammaproteobacteria bacterium; assembly: GCA_003233075.1. Lineage (GTDB taxonomy): Bacteria > Pseudomonadota > Gammaproteobacteria > SZUA-21 > SZUA-21 > SZUA-41. Next base: position 15,601 of record QIKQ01000150.1, on the reverse strand, counting down.
AGGCAAACAAGTGGTACAGTCAATACAAAGTCTGACTCTAATTCACAAAAACCTTCGAAAAAGAATGCTGAGAAACGTAAAGTAGGCAATGTGAAATGGTTTAATGGTTCTAAAGGATATGGTTTTATTACTAACCCCGATGGCGAGGATGTTTTTGTTCACTACAAGTCTATACAAGGTAATCAGCGTATGTTATACCGTGGACAGGAAGTAGAGTACTTTGAAACAATTGAAAAAAATAAACTGCAAGCACTTGAGGTTGAAGTGTTTGATGAAGAAGTATCTTAGATAAATATTAAGTTAGCTCTGATTTATTCAGGGATTCTCGTTTTATTCGAATCTAGACATATCATCTTTTGATATCGGCGACATTGGGTCTTCGCGTTTATGATCATGTGTGTGCATACGAAATTTTGTAAACTTGTCACTATCATTTAAATAATGCATGAATGGATTAGATTGTATTTGTTCTAACCAAGAGCAACTGGGTTTTGTTGAGTAATTGTGGCCAGGCAAGGTATTAGTTTCAGCGGGCAAATCGATTTTTAATTTTCGAAGAGTATCGTACATTTCATTTGGGTCTCCGCCCTTCAAGTCACATCGACCGCAGCCATAGACGAATAAAGTATCTCCAGTGATAAGTTGATCATCGATGTAATAACAGGCAGAACCTGGTGTATGACCAGGGGTGTGTAAAATTTGAATTTCAGTTTCACCTAATTTCATGTTTGCACCGCCATAATGCAAAGTCGGTTTAATTTGAGTAGAACCCCAAAATTTAGCTTCGGCGTGTGTTAAATGTATTTCGGCATCGTAATGCATTAAAAGTTCATCTAAGCCATTTATGTGATCGTGATGACTATGCGTCAGTAGTATGTCGGTGATATTGACCTGATGCTCTTTGGCTTTAGCAATTATCGCGTTGACGTCCCAAGCGGGGTCAACCACGGCGGCATTCTTCGATTTATTGTCAATGATTAAGTAAATGAAGTTTTCCATTGGACCGAGTTCCATAGTGATTATGGAATAGTGTTTTTGATCTGCCATTTTGTTATCCTGAATCGAGTCATTTACTATTTGATAGCTAAATAATAGCACCACAGTGTTAGATACTAAATAAACTTTGCTAGTGAACAATAAACAGGCTTATTATTCAAGTCGAGGATACGAAATGAGTGATTATTTAAACTTAAAGGAACCCCTGATTACTTCAGGGGTTTCTGCGACACAGGGAAGAGTCGCTGAAATCAATCGTACTAAGCGATTGATTTTGTCAGACAAGAAAAAATCACACTTTTTTCTTGTCGCGCTCTGACAATTCATGGACGAATTGTTCAGAGCTTCATTAAAGATTGAGCCGTATCAAGTAGAATGCGCTTATTGCGGAGAACAATTTGAGGTGATGATTGATTGCTCTATAGAGCAGCAGAGTTATATTGAGGATTGTGCGGTTTGTTGTCAGGCAATGCAGTTTTCAGTCAGTATTGAACCCAATATAGAGCCTAGTGCTCAAGATAGCGTAAAAATTCAAGTGCAAATTAAGAGCCTAGAAGAGTAAGATGAGCAAAGTAAGATGAGCAAAGTAAAATAAGCAGGATGGAATGAAAAAACAAACCATACTTAAACATTAACCAATAATTTAGTGAATAACTATGACAGACTTTAATAAGCCCAAAATAAAATCCGCTATTCCCAAAAGGCGATATCAATACGGTGAATTTAAAATTACACTATTAGATGAAATTGAGTCAGATTCTGACATTAAGCACTATTTCATTATGGCGATTATGACCGAAACTGACCCTGAGCCAGGTTTTTATTTGTCGGTAGAGCCTAATAGTAGCGAAAACGGATCGGGCGAACGTTATCAACTCAGGTTAATCATGCAAGATGGTGAGCAAATTATTGATACCAATAATGATTTAGCAAAGATAGATTATTTCGCGGAAAAAGGATTACAAATAATTAAAACTTTGCTTAATTTAGGCGACGAACAACCTTTTTTAATCGATTAGTTTAAAATTAACTGGGGATTATTTGTGAGGAGAGAGAGTTGAGAAAAGAAATATTTGTATTTATTCTATTGGCTGTTGTATTTACATTTATTGCAAATGCACAAGAATTGGCTTCGAATATGAATAATAATAAGCTATCGAAGTTGATTAAGAAAATAAACCCAAAAATTAAAGGTCGTCATGGAGAGTGGTATTTTAGAATTAAAAATCGTGAATTTATAATTCTAACCGATGAACGGGCAGATCGTATGCGCATTATGTCTCCTATAGTAGATACGAGTGCTTTGGATAAAGAAAGATTATACCGTTTACTACAGGCGAATTTTGATTCTGCACACGACAGTCGATACGCAATAGCTAAAGGTAAGCTGTGGAGTGCCTATGTGCACCCCCTAAGTACTTTAAGCGCTAAACAATTTTATTCTGGTCTGAACCAAGTAAATGCATTGGCAAATAGTTTTGGCAAGAGTTACAGTTCTGGTTTATTCATATTTCGCCACGGAGATTCTGCCAGAAAGTTGCGAAACCAGAAAACGAAAAAGTAAATCTAATGTGCTCACTGTGTCAGGTCTTGTATTAAATTATTTTTTCGTAAAATCTGACAGCTTGATCATGGAATATGATTTAATATGAGACCTCACACATTGGAAGGATTAGAAATGCTAGATTTACGATGTCCCTTTAGTCCCGTGTTATTATTGAAAGATTATCAATGTGAATTTGCTGAAGAAGTAGTGCGCAGAGGGGGTGGAGAAATTGCTTGCCAAAATACAAAGCTAAATTCTAAGTGTGCACAGTTAGCAGATCAGCTTCGGGAAAGTATTTTACCGATGATGGGTCAGGAGAATAATTTATTGACCGTGCCGCAAGCAATTATAGTTAAAGTACTTTTCGGCAGTGTCAGCGCTTTGAAGAAAATGGCAGAAGACCTGCAACACGAAAGTTTAGATAGCTTGTCTAATATTACCTTGCTAACGTTAGATGCTTACCCTGATCTTGCCGAATTGCCATATGCTCATCTACTAGAGACGGTTGAGAAAACTCAAATTAAAAAAAGACGAAATAAGAATAAAAAATAAGAACACTGTTTTCATTTTAATTAAAGTGATAAATCTTTAGTTGAGATAGAAATTTAGAAATCATTCAATGAGAGCTGTCCTAATATCCCAATTGGAATTTGTATTTTTAAGCGCTGTTTCAGCTGTGAACACGAACTCTTGCGTGCCAGATAGATAAAAAACTGGTTTTTCTAATTTATTTGCGCTTGCGATTATCTCAACTATTTTTTGGCTTAATTCACTGCTGTTACTTGCTTCATATTGAAAGTCGTCTAAGGCATCAGCCCACGAGCGACACAGATTATGCAGGTATTGCAGCTCATTAGAATGACTAAATCTGGATAAAGAAATGCTTGCTTGATAATCCAGGGCAATTGCGTGCTCTATTAAACTCTTAATTGGTGCAAAACCATGTTCTTGACAGATAAAAACAGCTGGATGAGGTGGGTCTTCCTCTAAGTTGAATTCACCGAAAGGACCTCTTATATTTACTTGCTGCATGCCAGACAAACATTCGGTAATGTTTTTACCTTTTATAGTTTTGTCACGTCGAATATGTAACTGCAAGTTACGATCATCACAAGGACAGCTGGCGATATAAAATTTTCCAGCTTCCATGCTTTCACAGCTTAGCTCTATGAATTGACCGGCTAAAAATCGCAGGGTTTTGCTGCGAGGTGTCTGAATCGATATAAGTGATACATTTTCATCCGCGGCTTTAACACTTTTTAGTTTAGTTTTTATATTTTGAATAGGTATGTCTTTGGCTGTGTTTGCCTCTGAAACTTGAAGCACTAAATCTGACTTGGCAGTATGGGCGCAGAGTAAAAATTCCTGATTGTTTTTTTGTTTTATATTCATTACGTAATCATGATTTTTTACTTTTTCGATATCACCATTAATTAGTTTGACAAGGCATTTACCGCAATTACCAGAGTTGCAGCCATAGTTTGGAGAATAGCCAGAACGCAATGCTGCTTCGAGTAAGGTATCATTGCCCTCTAAGCTAAATTCATGATTACTTGGGGAAAATTTAATTCTTTGGGTCATTATTTATCATAATGTAGGTCTAATATAGTCCTCGTGGACTATAGTGCTAGTATCTCCAGCTAGGTAAGCTGTATTCAGTTCAATTGTAACTGCGCAGCGAAATTGAGCCATGTTTTTTATCTATATAGAAACTTAGTTAGTAGGTTAGATTAATAGCTATTTCCTAAGTTTTTGCAACAATAATTAAACAAGGAAATATCATGGCTAGAAGAAACGATCATACCAGAGATCAAATTAAAGAGCTCGCAATTGATGCTGCGGAAAGTATACTTGTAAGCGAAAATATTAGCAAATTAACCGCGCGACGCATTGCCAGTAAAATGAATTATACTGTCGGTACAATTTATTTAGTTTTTGAAAATTTAGATGATCTTATTGTGCATATTAATGCAAGAACTTTAGATTTGTTAAAGCTTAGATTAGAAAATATAATTAGTACTCATTCTAATTCGATGGAAAAGTTGAAAATGCTGATCAAAGAATACGTCGCCTTCGCGCATGATGAGAAGCAACGTTGGATTACTTTGTATACTTATCGCAAAGACGATGCCAATAATCTTCCGGGCTGGTATTTAGAAAAGGTCTCAAAATTATTTGAATTAATTGAACAACAATTGGCGAATAGTGTCGAGAATAAAGAACAAAAAAATTTACAGACACGAGCTCGATCATTATGGTGCAGTGTGCATGGGATTTGTGTACTATCAGTTTCAGGCAAGCTTAAGGCGACTGGCATTTCGACCCCAAATGAAATAGTCAATCATATAGTTTCACTTTATATTAATGATTGTGATCGTATAAAAGGACACTAGCGTGAAATTACTTTATTCAATTTTTTGTTTTCTGATTAGAAAGTTGTATCGCTTAAAAGTGATCGGACTAGAAAACTATCAACAAGCAGGTGATCGAATACTTATAGTCGCGAACCATGTGTCTTTTTTAGATGCTTTGATAATCAGTACTAGCATCCCTGGTCGACTCACTTTTGCTGTGAATACCTATGTTGCAAAAAGTTGGATTCTACGCAAAATGTCCTCAATGGTAACTTTGTTTCCAATGGATCCAGCAAACCCATTTTCATCAAAGTCACTGATTAATTACATCAAAACCGACCAAAAAGCAGTTATTTTTCCTGAAGGAAGAATAACCGTGACAGGTTCTTTAATGAAAGTGTATGACGGAACAGGATTTATCGCTGACAAATCAGATGCAATGGTATTGCCAGTGAGAATTGATGGTGCGCAATTTACCTATTTTTCGCGCTTGAAGGGTTTGCTACGCTTAAAGTGGTTTCCGAAAATCACAGTCAATATCCTGCCGCCGGTTAAAATAAAGCCGCCAGAGGGATTTAAGGGGCGAGAAAGACGTCAATACGCAGGTAAAAAAATTACGGAGATTATGACAAACATGATGTTTCAAACGAGCGATATAAATCGCACCTTGTATCAAGCGTTCTTAGACGCAGCTAAAACTCATGGGAAAAAGCATGAGATTATTGAAGATGTTCAACGTAAACCTCTGAGTTATCATAAATTGACTCTCGGCTCATTAGTTTTAGGCAATAAAATTGCCAAGCTAAGTGAGCACAAGCAAGCAGTGGGTATTTTTTTACCAAACATGAATTCTACTGTTGCTACATTTTTGGGCTTGCAGTTATATGGTCGAGTGCCCGCAATGTTAAATTTTTCTGTGGGTACGAACGCAATGCTGTCTTGTGTTGAGACAGCAAAAATTAAATTAATTATTAGCTCGAGACGTTTTATTAAAATGGCGAAACTAGAGGCTGCAGTTGAAGAGTTAGAGAAACAAGCCAAAATAGTTTATCTCGAAGATATTGCCGAAACAATTAGTGTTTTAGATAAAGTAGCTGCTGTTTTTAAATGTCGATTTGCGAATTGGTTTAGTAAAAAATATAATCCAAATGCCAATCCGAATGACCCGGCTACGATATTGTTTACCTCCGGGTCAGAAGGTACGCCTAAAGGCGTGGTACTGTCGCACCGTAACTTGTTAGCGAATCAAGAACAACTTTCAGCTAATGTTGACTTTAGTTCACATGACATTATTTTAAATGTGCTGCCAATGTTTCATTCGTTTGGATTAAGTGCCGCCACTTTATTGCCGTTGTTCTCAGGAATTAAAATATTTTTCTATCCCTCTCCATTACATTATCGAATTATTCCTGAACTTGCTTATGAAGTGAATGCCACTATATTATTTGGCACGAATACATTTTTGGCTGGATATGCTAAATATGCTCATCCGTATGATTTTTACAGTGTACGCTATGTTTTTGCGGGTGCTGAAAAATTGCAAGAAGCGAATCGAAAAATCTGGTCCGAAAAATTTGGAGTACGTATTTTTGAAGGTTATGGCGCTACTGAAACCAGTCCAGTGTTATGCGTTAACACGCCAATGTACAGCAAAAACGGCAGTGTTGGCCGGTTCTTGCCAGGAATTAAGTATAAGTTAGAAAGTGTTCCAGGTGTAGAAAAAGGTGGGCAATTGCATGTGAGTGGCCCTAATGTGATGCTTGGCTATTATTTAAATGACAATCCTGCTCAATTAATTGAACCGTTAAAAAAGGATGGACTAAGTTGGTATGACACGGGTGACATAGTATCAATTGATGATGAGGGTTATGTCACAATTGAAGGTCGAGTGAAGCGCTTTGCAAAAGTAGCTGGTGAGATGATATCGCTAGCACTGGTGGAAGATATTGCGCAAAATGCCTGGCCCGAAAATAATCATGCTGCGGTATCGATTCCAAGTGAACAAAAAGGTGAAACCGTTGTATTAGTGACGGATAAACAAGATCCACAACGAGCAGACTTGCAACAAGCTGCCAAAAAACGTCAAATTGGTGATTTAAATGTACCGCGACAAATATTGCAAATAGAATCGATTCCGCTGCTCGGAACTGGTAAAATTGATTACCAAGATCTTCAAAAAATAGCTGAGGAACAAATCAATCAAACAACCGATAAAAGCAAAAAATCTATTGCCTAAGGATAATCTCGGAAATGAGATAATTCAAGATGAGCTGTTACCTGAATTAGAAATTCGGATTAGCTTAAAGGCTAAGTACGCTCAGCTTAAAGTTCTTTATGATGGCCGAGTTGAGCTGGTGATCCCAAAAGATTATAATCGCAAGCGCATTCCGCAATTTATTTCTGAAAACCAAGCGTGGTTAAGCAAGACTTACGCAACTTACCAGCAGCACAAACAAGAAAATCCCGAACGGTTCGCCAACAAACCAAATTTTATTGATTTACAGGCCTGTAATGAATACTGGACAGTTGAATATAAGCAGGCGACAAAATCTAAAATGATTGAATCATCAAACCTATTTAGGCAGTTGCGAGTTGAGTATAGTGACGAAAATAAAATTCAAGAGCAACTTAAACGCTGGCTACAAAAAAAGGCGAAATCACTATTACTGCCTTGGTTTGATGAAATCAGTAAAAAAATTAATATCGATTATAATAGCGTCTCTATTAGAGGGCAAAAAACTCGATGGGGTAGTTGTTCGAGTGAAGCGAATATATCGCTAAACCGTAGTCTCGTTTTTTTACCGTCATCGCTTACTGTCTATGTCTTTATACATGAATTATGTCATACCCGTCATTTGAACCATTCAAAATCATATTGGGCTTTGGTTAAGAAATTCGATTCGAATTATAAGGTGCATGAAAAACGCCTTAATGAAATAAGTACAAGTATTCCTATATGGGTGATTTGAAGTCATGAGCAAATACAATGAATAAGTCAGTCGACGATTCTATAGAGATTAGAGTTGTAAGTTCACCCAAAGAATTACTAACTAAACAAAATATACCTTATTTTGTTGGTTTGTCTTACGATACCGTTGGCGCAAAAAATCTAGCCATGCATTTAATTGTGATTCCTCCGGGTGCAAGTTCCGAAGCGCATTACCACCAGAAGTATGAAACCGGGATTTATGTGTTAGAAGGGCGAGTCGAAACAAAATACGGTGAACATTTAGAGAAATCAGTCATTAATGGCCCAGGTGATTTCATTTACATTCCACCTAACGTCATTCATCAAGCGACGAACTTGGATCAAAACAAAAGCGCAAAAGCGATTGTGGTGCGCAATGATGCAAATGAGCAGGAAAATGTTATTCCAGTTGAAATTAAACGGGCTTAATTTCAACTCAATTATTTCAATTGTTTGATTAGCGGCTGGCGCTTTTAATATTTTTTTAGATTTTGGTCAGTCGGTAAAATACTTACCATCAATCTTAATCAGCAAAATCCAAAATATCCTTAATTTTTTTAATTCCCGCTTTTGCGCAAGCACCATCAATACTGTCTATTTCATTTTTCCCAGGTGGTGCGCCTGAGACGCCAATACCTGCAACGGTGACGCCGTCTGTACTTATTTTATAACCGCCACCGACTAAAAGAGCGTTTTTTATATGTTGAACTTGGTTTGGTATTTTGTTATTAGCGAGCATGGTCGCTAAGATTCCTGTTGATTGACCAAAACTAATAGTAGTCCAAGCTTTGCGAGTCGCAGTTGAAACGGTATGTGGGCCCGCAAGTGAATCGCGAATTAGAGCTTGTAGTGTACCGGATCGATCGACGACTGCGACTGCAACAGAATATCCACGTTTTCGACATTCCTTTAGAGCTACCCAGGCAGCTTGGCTGGCGAGTTCCAAACTTAATGCTTTTGTGCTCACTAGGTTAGAGCTCTTACTAAGTGATATGTTAATACTAAATAATGAGGTAATAAGTACCAGCAGTAAAATTATAGTTTTCATTGATATACCCTTGTTTATCGGTTTAGATAAATTATTTCAGGTTTTACAATGAGAAACCTATGCGTTTCCGACTAGATATTATGCATAGACGACATTTAGCTAAGTAAGTTGCTTTATTATTTTTCCTGCTTGCGAATGATTTTTTCGACCCATAAAACAAGTATTATAGTCAGTAAAATCGAAACAGCGATAGTAATTTTACTCGATATAAAGCTCATGTTTTGCGTATAGGCATTGGTGTAATAATATTGAAATGTCATAATAGTATTGTGGAAGGCGTGAGCAAGTATGCATAGCCACAGAGATTTTGTTCGGTAGTATATCCAGCCAATCATACAGCCACCGACAAAGGCGACAGGCAGTTGATATAAATTTAGATGCGCTATTGCGAATATGATAGCTGACCAAATGATTGCTTTCTTAGGATCATATTGATTAAGAAAACTTCTCAGTATAATTCCTCTAAACAAAATTTCTTCGATCACCGGAGCGACTACGCAGGAGGCAATAAATTCTACCGCTAGATACCCAAGGGGATAATTCTGCACATTTTGCGGCTTGCCAGGTTTGAAGATATAGTCGAGAAAATTAGTTAACTCTTTTACCCACAACGAAGCTGCCGATATGAGCAGGAAGATAGGGATGAAGGTCGCGATAATTATGGGAAGTCGAGTTGTCTTTTCTGGATTAAAAATAGTCGCGTAAGTTATTTTTTTATAGGACATTAGAATTGAGACAATAATGCCCGTACTAATTACCACAATAATGCTCGAAAATTGATGTGAACCAAACCTTAATGCGCTATCGAGATCAGCTAAAGCAGCGCCAAGCACATACTCTAAGCCTAACAGTAATACAATTATAAAAAATCCAAATGCGATATCAGGGAAGTATTCGTTTTGCTCTATTTGTTTTTTCATATTTTAGGCGATAAATTATAACTCTATCCATGTTAGCATAGGACATGAACAATACTCAATCCTGATTAGAATTGTAAGCGATAATGTTGCCTTAACTAATTTACTTAGGCTGTGCTACTTATCATTGTATATTTTCAGTGCATATTTGATTTGTTGGTCATTGATTTTATTTAAGTATTTATTGCTAACTGTTTGTTTTATATTTTTGTAATGATTAGAGCGGATGCTAGAAATAAGCAGTAAACGTAAGTCGAATAACTCTTTTTGTAATCTCCAGTTAATAAGAGCATGATGATAAGCCTTTTTATTATTACGTTTTACATATAAGTAATAGTAACTAAGTTCTCGATGATGCCCCGGATCCACTAGGCCAGAGTTATTATAGTTAATTGAGTGTTCAAATCGTCTTTTTGCTAGGCGTAAGTATTTTTGATTTCCAACTAACTTTTTATTTCGAGCTATTCTCGCCAGACGAAGCAAGACGGTATCTGTTAGTACGCGATCTTTTAGGACTAAATTGGCATTAGAGTATCGTTTTTTGAAAATTAGATAATCTGCATAATTTATTTTCAAATAGTAATTATTGGGATGTTGCTTTATTACAAGTTTATAGTATTTGTTAATGTCCGTGTCATTACCAATTTGCACCGCGATGTCAGTGAATACTTCAGCCGGCCAAGAAATATTCTGCGACAATTTTTCTTTTTCTGCATATTTCTTATTCGATGATTTTCTTTTAAAATCTATATTTTGCTTTAATAAAATAAATCCAGCTTTCGCTTTGCCCATCATGCTGAGTGTTGCGCTTTGGCAAGCAATCGCGAGTTTTGGTTTATGTAAGAGCCAGAGATTTTTGCAACTTAGGTTTGCAGCTTTGACCTTTCCGCTACTAAGTTCTACTTGAGCTTTCATGAGCCAAGCATTACTGGATTTCGTATTCAGACTAAGTAGTTTTCTAAGTGAGATTAGCGCCTGATGAAAGTGATGATCTTTTTGCTTGAGATATGCATCAATCAAAAGTCCCTGCGTGGAAGTTTTGTGTTGTTTAAACATTTGAGAAATGACAGTTCTTGCTAAGCTGAAATATTTGATATTTTTACTAATATTACCTTTTGAAATATAATATTTAGCTAAATTTATAGAGTGACTTTGTTGTTTTGGATTTAGTTTTAATTTTAGGCGCAGTGAATGTTCTATTTTAGTCTCTGATTGCGCATCATGTTTCGGTTTGTGAAATTTGTGTGCTTGTACGCTATTAATTACTGCAAAAAGAAATAGTAATATGAACAAGGTTTGTTGTGTGCGCATTTTGCTTAGCCTATTATTTTGAATTACCAGTAATATTTACGGTAGTAAAAAAGAAAGCCGACTTTGTCTAGCTAAGTCGGCTTAAATATGATTGTCACGTTCGATCAATCATAGGAGAAACCTACGTGTCTTGTCTAAAGATTTAGTTCGTTGAGCCGGCAACAGGCGTTCGTAGGTAAGGAAATTGATTATCAAAATCCTTGGCACTCACAATTGCTCCATCAGTGAGTGGTGCTGTGCCTACCTGTGCTTGCGCTGGTGAACAAAGACCTAGATTTAGAACATTGCCATTGGAAAGTGTAATCGGATGACAAAGGCGTCCCATTGCGACACGCAAAATAATATCGACTACGTCATCACCAGGTCTTCGACCATTGGGGAAGCCCGCTAAGTCACCGTTAATGACGCCAAGATTATTTTGGATGTCTGCCGCGATGGCCGGTATGCCGGTATTTAGGCGAAGCATTTCTGAAGGTATCGCTCCAGTATTATTAAGACCTTTCACACCAGTAAGAAATGCCGCGATAAGGTCCTTTCGAGGGAAATTAGTGGGAGCGGGCACGTTAAAGAGAGATTGCAACAAGCTAGGGAAACTAGGGTTAGTCACATAGCTGGCAAATTGTGCGTCATTTTTTGGTTTGCTGGCATTAAATCTATTCTTGTCCTTAAGTCCTATAACAACTTCATTGACTAGTGGGCTACCTAACCGAGATTGTTGTGAGAAAAAAGGGCCTAGCTTGACTATTCGCCTATGCTTACGAATTTTGACGAAGCTAATTTTTGTTGAAGTGGTCCAGGCACCGATAGTTGGTGATTTTGCAGTTAAACATTCTTTAGGCACTTCCAGGGCAAGCGTCGTGATATTTTTATCCGCAAGAACATTTTTCTCTGCATCAACTGGCCCTAGTGGATTAGTATTAACGAGATCAAAAACTTCACCTAAATTTACGGCAAAACCTTCTCGTCTCTGACCAACAAATAATTTTCCTGTTCCGCAGCCAGGAATATTGATTGTATAGATATGCGAATTGGCGTATCGGCTGTAATTTGGAATCGATTTATTGCCAATATTATCAACTGGTTTTTTAAATCGTTTTAACCCTGTATTGGAGTCTGACAATAAAGTAGAGGAATGACCATGGCGGATCATTTTTACGCTGTAAGTTTCGAGTACATTCAGATTGGCATTATCGCTTTTATCGGGACCAATAGGTCCAGCATTAATGAGCGGTATAGCTGTATTTACCCCACCAGCGGGGATTTTAAGATTTCTAAGTTTGTTTCGAAATTTGAATCGGAATGTTATATCGGGTTTGGCATCGCCATTATTATCGATGTGAATGTTGTAAAAAGCACTACTTGATAAACTAAAATAATTGGGTCCAGCAAAGCCATCTTGCAAGGGCACATAATTAGCGAGTAGGGTGACAAAATCGCCTCGACCCGGTTCATAACTGTTAAACATATAGAAATCAGTTCCATCAAGTTTTGGTGATTCAGTAATTAACGGTGCTTCTCTATGGCTGGAACCAATAGAAACAGCGATTGTAGAAAGCGTGGCTGCACTGACAAGTGCTAAACCAAGCCGTTTAAATGCTAGTTTTTTGTTCATAACATCTTCCTTAAATAATAATTAAAATTCATGACACTAGCTATACGAATTATCTAGGAAGTTGGATGCATAAACCTATATAAATCAGTTGAACTCTACTGCGGCTGTATAACGCACTAAATCTAAAAGATTTTTCAGGCTATTTCCAACTCACCGTATAGTGATACGCTTTCGTTTTAAATAGCCTGAAAAATATTTTATCTTCAGCACCTTACGCACCCTCGCTACGAGTCAACTGATTAATCTAGGATAAAAGTAATTATTTTGCTAAAGAGATACTTTATGAGTAACGGAGTTAATGCTTAAGGAATTTACGCTTGGAAAGAGAATGCGTTTGAAATGTTTAAGTTAATGAGTTTTGAAAGCCTAAATAACGCGAGAATGACTGTTGTCGCTTGATTTGTTAGAATAGTGATCAAAAATTTTGCAAATCAATCTGATAAGCATTCTGCCATTTGCTGTAACCTTGATGTTTGAATCGTTCATGACTATGAGCCCGTCGGCCTGCATGTTCGCTAAAGATTCTATTTCATAAGAAAAATACTGACAAAATATAATATCAAATTTGTTTTCAATAAGCTTGATATCAATATTAAAGTGGCAGATTAATTCCATTATTGCGTAACGTCGAATTAGATCATCAACAGATAGTTTTACTCCACGAGAAATAGGTAATTGAGTTGTGTCAATTGCTTGATAATATTTTTCTAAGGTATGATGGTTTTGCACATAACAATCATCTAGATAACCAATAGCAGAGACCCCAAATGCCAATAAGTCACATTCAGGATGGGTTGTGTATCCCTGAAAGTTTCTGTGTAGGCAATTATTTTCCTGGGCTTTACTTAATGGGTCGTGAGGCAGCGCAAAATGATCCATGCCTATATATATGTATCCGGCATTTTTAAGCCGAGTAAGCGCTGAAAGATAGATGTTAAGTTTATCCGCAGCTTCGGGTAGATCGTCTATATTAATTCTTCTTTGTGGTTTAAATCGCTCGGGAAGATGCGCATAGTTAAATAGAGAAATCCGATCAGGAGCTAACTTGATAATATCTTCGAGTGTGTCAGCAAAGCTGGCGACAGTTTGTTTTGGCAAACCATACATTAAATCTAAATTGACTGATTCAATGCCAAGAGATCTAGAATGGCTAATGAGTGTTTCTAATTGACTAAAAGATTGTACTCGATTAATTGCAGTTTGAACATCGCTATTTAGGTCTTGTACTCCAAAACTAAATCTATTAAAACCGATATTTTTTAACTCAGTTAAGTATTTCTTGTTTACTGTTCTGGGGTCGATTTCGATTGAAAAATCAAGGTCATCTTTTTCGCTTAAGCTATAGTATGTGAAAATGACGTAAAGAATATTTTCTATTTGCTCAATAGATAAATAGCTTGGTGTACCTCCACCAAAATGAAGTTGTGAAATGCAACGATCACCGTCAAAAAGTTTAGATTTAAGTTGAATTTCTTTTTCCAAGTAGTCAATGTAGATTGATACTTTTTTTAAATCTCGGGTGATGACCTTGTTGCAAGCGCAATAAAAACAGATATTGCGACAAAATGGAATATGTAAATAGAGTGACAAGGGCCGCGGTACAAGGTCCTCGTTTGAATCTTGAACTGAACGCAAAAAATATTTTATCTGAAAATTTTTCGAGAAATGATTGGCTGTCGGAAATGAAGTATATCGAGGACTAGTCTGATCGTATTTTTCTACTAGTGATTTAAATACTTCAGTTTCCGTTAAAGTTGGTGTGTTTGATTTCAACATGCACTTTATACTATGAAAATGGAAGTTTATTTTCTATGATCTGGATCAATTGGATAGTCTTTTAATGCTGTAAGATTGATAGCACTCGGATCGAGCACGCAAGCTTGACGACATAAGCCGCAACCTATACATTGTTTAGAGTCAATAATTGGGCGTTCTTTGGCAAAGTACAGTGCCATATCTATTGGGCAGGAGCCCTCACAGGCTCCGCATTCAGGCCCCAAATAGGGTAAGCAACGATCAGTATCAATTTCTACTAAGGCGAGTCTGGGGTAGTATTTTCCAGATATTTCATTCTTGATTAAGCTATTTAAATTAGAGATGGCTAATGTTGGGCAGGCAATCACGCAAGGCCAATCGGCGCAAACCTGGCAGCTGGTATTTTCTAAATCCATAATAGGTGTGTCTTTAAGCAGAATGTTATTAGTATTATTACAGGATCTGATAGCTTGGTGTGGGCAGGAATCAACGCAGGCATTGCAGCGTGTGCAATTAAGTAAAAACTCTACTTCTTCTAGTGCAAAAGGTGGTCGTTGCAGGCAATGCGCCACCTCGGTATGATTGTCAACTTCACTAATTATAGTTTGGGCAATTTTTTTCGTCGAGCGCCTAAAAAAATTACGTTTTGATTCGTCAAATTCCATTCTATTCCTTAGAGTGCAGTGTATTAGTGTCTCATAATCATTGCTTGCATTAGTAGTAAAAACTCTAAAAAGCTAAACATAAATATCATAAAATACAGGGGCAGTAATTGAATCGCTTTTAATTTAGTGCCATTCGGCAATAGTCTCATTAGTCGATTGTAAGCTAATTTGAAAGATATGAAACTTCCACAAATTAGAATTCCAGTTTGTAAATAATACACAATTGAGCTAGTGACTAGGGGAGATATATGTCGAGTGTGAATTTCCGCTGGACTTAGTGGCAGAGTATTAATACCCAAGGGATTCAATATAACACCCGTAAAGCCAGCAGATTCGAGAAAAAAGTGTGTAAAATTATGCGCAATATGATAACTCAGTGCGAGTGGTAGGAGTACGATTGATAACATGCGAAAATCACGTCCAAGCGAA
>QIKQ01000328.1 GCA_003233075.1 Gammaproteobacteria bacterium | reverse complement strand
CTATGTCGAGCGCTTGGACCGAGTGAAAACGAGTCATAGTATGCAATTGGGCCGTCGCAGTAGACGGGCTGTGAGAAATGCGGGCTAGAGAGCCTATTAAGGGGTTTTTCGCTTTAAATGCTGTCATATTTGAATAAGAGCAAGATTAGACTATACTTTTTATAGGTAAATGGACGTGACTACTAAATTTGATTTAAGTAGCATAATCATTCAAGAGAGCGCATTAAAGCAGCAAGTTTAATAAAATTAGACACAATCGATTTAACCTAGGTTTAACTAATACTTATAATAATTAGTTCACTAGGCTGCGCCTTAAAGGGTGTGGTAAGGCTGCGATTTGTCAAATTTAGGTCATTGGTTGATTAGTCAATTCTTGCCAACACTCGATGCGGGCCAATGCCATTAACTTAAGCATTGATATGAAATATTTGTAGCCCGCACGGAGCGTTCGAAAAACGCGTACTGCGGAAAAGAGTTGAGATTTCCCGCATTTCGTCGCCTACGGCGACTACTTACGGGCTACAAAATAATGAAAAATCCTTAATTTAATGGCATTAGCTCGTACGGAGCGTTCGAAGAATTCTTAAGTTAATGACATTGCAAGGCGGGTTAGGTGCGCAAGTGATTTAGATATGAACCAAGTAGGTACAGAGTTAGTTATTTTTGGTGAAGTTTTATTTGACCAATTTGAGAATGGCAGCCAAGTTTTAGGTGGCGCGCCTTTTAATGTTGCATGGCATCTGCAAGGTTTTGGCTTGGACCCACTGTTTATTAGTCGAATTGGTTCAGATAAGCAGGGCAATATTATATTGGATAAAATGTCTGAATGGAATATGAGTACGCAAGGAATTCAAATAGATAGCAGTCATCCTACAGGCACAGTGAGCGTCTCCATTAGAGACGACCAGCCTGATTTTAATATCTGTGATCAGCAAGCCTATGATTATATTGAGCCTGCTAATCTTACTAGTCTTTTATTTCAAACATCAAATCCTATTCTTTATCACGGCAGCTTAGTTCAGCGAAATAAGCAATCACGGCGGAGTCTTAGCAAAATCAGCTCCAGCCTGAAGGCAAAACGTTTTATCGATGTAAATTTACGACCACCCTGGTATTCCTTGCAAGATATTAAAAGCTCAATTGCTGAGGCGCGTTGGTTAAAATTAAATGAGCAAGAATTTTCTGAATTATGCAGCAAGCAATTCATTTCTGATCAAGATCTTGAGAGTTCCCTAAAACATTATTTTGCCAATACAGATCTTGAGATGTTGATCCTGACACGTGCGGAGAAGGGCGCAGTCATCGTAAGTCAGGAAGACTACTTAACAGCGAGTGCACCCGAAATCGATTCATTTTTAGATGCGGTTGGCGCGGGTGATGGTTTTAGCGCAGTGACATTAATTGGTATTTTACATGAATGGCGAGCGGAAGATATATTATGTCGCTCATTAGATTTTGCGTCTGAAATATGCCGTCATCAAGGTGCGATAATTTCCGATAGAGGTATTTATGAAACTAAACGAGTCGCTTGGAATGTCTAAGCAAAGGCTAGGTTCTTCTGGCCTTTATATTATGTTGATGAGTATTCATGGTCTAGTGCGAGGACGGAATATGGAACTCGGCAGAGATGCGGATACAGGAGGTCAAGTTAAGTACGTAGTAGAGTTAGCCAAAGAGTTATCACACCTTCCGCAGGTGGCTCGTGTCGATTTAGTGACTCGTCAAATAATAGATCCGGAACTTGATCCTGATTATGCTGCTAGTCTAGAGCCGTTAGGGGAAAAAGCTTTTCTAGTGCGCTTACCCTGTGGGCCTCGCGATTATGTTCGCAAAGAAGAACTTTGGCCCTACCTGGACAATTTTGCAGATAACGTCATGCAATACATTGTGAACATCGGAATTCGGCCTAGTGTGATTCATACTCATTATGCGGATGCGGGATATGTTGGTACTCGGGTTGCAGCATGTACGGATATACCACTGATTCATACTGGGCATTCCTTAGGACGGGAAAAACTACGACGCCTATTAGATATAGGCCTATCTAAAGCCGAAATTGAGAAAGAATATAATATCAGTCAGCGTATTGAAGCTGAAGAGCGAATTTTAGAAGTAGCGGATTTAGTAATTGCAAGTACGCAACAAGAATCAACGCAGCAATACAGCATTTACGATAACTTTCATGCGGATCGAATGAAAGTCATAGCACCAGGAGTTGATTTAAAGAATTTTCACCCACCCTGTGAAGATTATCGTGCACCACACATTAAACAAGATATTGAGCGATTTTTACATAATCCCAATAAGCCAATCGTATTGGCTTTATCTCGTCCCGACCAGCGTAAAAATATCCACACATTAGTGAAAGCCTTTGCAAAAAATAAAAAACTCAGGGAACTTGCAAATTTATTAATTCTTGCAGGTAATCGTGATGACATTAGTGATTTTGATCAGGGGCCGCGAAAAGTACTCACTCGATTATTAATGGAAATTGATCGTTATGATTTATACGGCTCTGTTTCAATTCCTAAGCACCATAAAATCGAAGACGTGCCCTTTATTTACCAATACGTAGTAAAAACAGGCGGAGTATTTGTTAATCCAGCCCTAACGGAACCTTTTGGCATTACCTTGATTGAAGCAGGTGCAACTGGATTACCTATAGTCGCGACAAATGATGGTGGGCCGAAAGATATAATTGAGCATTGCAATAATGGTTGTCAAATTGATCCGCTTGATAGCAGGGAGATGGGCAAGGTATTACTCGATTTATTAACTGATCGAAAGCAATGGCAGAAGTTTTCTCAAAATGGATCGAAAAATGTTAGAGAGTTTTACACTTGGAAGAATCATGCCCGGATTTATATTCAATCAATTGAAGCGATCATACAAAAGCGAACAAACAAAAAATCTAATACCATTAGTTCCCCTGTCATTAAAAACGATAAAATTGATCGCCTAATAGTATGCGATATTGATAATACTTTAATAGGTGATCGAGATGGCTTGAAGGCTATTTTAGATCAAATCGAATCGAATGATAATGTCGGTTTTGGCGTTGCGACTGGTCGTGGCATCGAAAGCACATTAAAAATATTATCTGAGTGGAAAGTGCCAGTTCCTGATTATCTTATCACTGCGGTGGGCAGTGAAATTCATTATGGTGGCAATTTATCAGAAGACCTGGATTGGATTAAACAATCTTCGTATGGTTGGAATGCGTTAAAAATTCGTCAATTACTAAAAAATTACCCTGGTATTAAGCAGCAAGCGAAAGCGAATCAACGCAAGCATAAAATTAGTTTTAATGTATTAGACGAAGAAGAGTTTGATTACGCTCATTTGGTTTCATTGTTGAGAAAAAGCAGTTTACACGCAAATGTGATTTATTCACATGGAGCCTATTTAGATATTTTACCCATCCGAAGTTCGAAGGGTTTGGCGCTAAGATACTTGGCATCAAAACTGCAAATATCGCCTGAAAGAATCCTGGTGGCAGGGGATTCGGGCAATGATGCAGAAATGTTGACTGGCAATACCCTAGGTGTAGTGGTTGCTAATTACAGCGAGGAGATTGCGGCCTTGCGAGGCCAACCGAGTATTTATTTCGCAGAAAAAAGTAATGCCTGGGGTGTAAAAGAGGGTATTCAATTTTACAAGTTTTTCGACGATTACAAAATAGCCTAGTCCGCTCATTTCATAAATAATGTAGATTTAGTTTGAATTAGAATTGTGCAGTTCGCCTTTTCTAAATGAGATTTAAAACGATTATAGATTTTTGATCTAGTTGTATTATTTAAGAAATGCAGTCCGTCTTTGTGAAATATGCGAGCTAGCGAAGTATTGGTTTAATTGTAGAGGGTGATTTGATTCTAGCAATAGGATCAAGTTTTGGGAGCTAAGTTAAAAAAATGAAAAATGTCTAATCTAATGGGATCATTGTACGATTATTTGCGTTCAAATCGCGAGTCGGTTTACCCGCTGTTACGCCAGTATATTAAGCTGGGCAAACCTTTTCTATTACAGTCAGATTTGCGTGATGTTTTTCAAAAATACTGCGCGAATAAAGAAAATATTGATAATAAAGAACTTGCAGAATCTAGTTTAGCGAAAGCAATTCAAATAGCGCAAGAGGCAGCAATCGAAGCGCCTTGGTTGTACATGGCGATACGACCTTATAAATCAGTTTGGACTTATTTGCGTTTCCATGTGGAATCCATGGAGCACGAGGAAATCTCAGAAACTGAATATCTACGATTTAAAGAACACATCGTAAATGCTGATCGAAATGAAAATGAATGGATGTTGGAAGTCGATTTAGGGCCCTTTAATCGTGAATTTCCTAAATTAAAAGAGGCGCGTTCAATTGGTCGAGGCGTGGAATTTCTAAATAAGCGATTATCAAGTGAGCTGTTTGATGACATCGGCAAAGGCACCTTAAAATTACTCGAGTTTTTGCGGGTTCATCAATTTAAGGGTCAACAACTAATGCTAAATTCGCGCATTCAGTCTATTGACGAGTTGCGCCAGTCACTGCGTTTTTCTGAAGATTACTTAAAAAAGCAAGATAATACACTAACGTGGAAGGAAGTTGCGTTTCAGTTGCAGGCATTTGGTTTGGAGCCGGGATGGGGATCTACCACTGAGCGAATGTTAGAGACGATTTATATGTTGGTTGATTTATTGGAAGCACCCGACCCAATTATACTCGAAAAATTTCTCAGCCGAATTCCAATGATTTTCAGTCTTGTTATTCTCTCGCCACACGGATTTTTTGGTCAATCCAATGTCTTAGGTTTACCTGATACGGGTGGACAAGTAGTTTATATTTTAGATCAGGTACGTGCCCTTGAAAAAGAAATGCGCAAGCGTTTAGTCGAACAGGGATTAGATATACAACCTAAAATTATTGTTATTACCCGACTCATTCCAGAAGCTCGTCACACGACTTGTAATCAACGTGAAGAAAAAATTATTGGAACTAAAAACGCAAAAATTCTACGTGTTCCATTTAAAAACAGCAAGGGTGAAACACTTAATCAATGGATATCTCGCTTTGAGGTATGGCCATACTTGGAACGATTCGCCATGGAGGTGCAAAAGGAAATTTTGTACGAATTGGAAGGACGACCAGATTTAATAGTTGGCAATTACTCGGATGGAAATTTAGTCGCTAGTATATTAGCGCATAATCTAAAAGTGACTCAGTGTAATATTGCCCACGCACTAGAAAAAGCAAAATATGTTTTTTCTGATCTTTATTGGCAGGAAAATGAAGAGAAATATCACTTTGCTTGTCAATATACTGCTGATCTTATTTCAATGAATGCAGCTGATTTTATTATTACCAGTACCTATCAAGAAATTTCAGGCCGTGACGACAGTGTTGGTCAATACGAAAGTTATAAATCTTTCACTTTGCCAGGCCTTTATAGAGTGGTCAATGGCATAGATTTATATGATCCGAAATTCAATATAGTTTCTCCTGGTGCAAATACGGATGTCTATTTTTCATATAAAAATAAGAAAAAGCGTTTAAGTGGACTGGAAAGTGAAATTACATCGTTGATTTTTAATGAGGCGGATAAGAAATCACGCGGTGTATTTAAAAATTTAGATAAGCGCATGATTTTTACCATGGCAAGATTAGATCGAATTAAAAACATTAGTGGCCTTGTTGAATGGTATGGTGAAAACCAAGAGTTACAGGATCGCGCAAATTTACTTATAATTGCTGGTCACGTAGATTTAGCAGATTCAATGGATCGAGAAGAGCAAGAAGAAATCAAGAAAATGCATCGTTTGATGGACAAGTATCAATTGGACGACAAGGTTCGTTGGGTTGGTAAACATTTAGAAAAGAACATGACTGGCGAACTCTATCGATACATTGCGGATATGAGGGGAATTTTTATTCAACCCGCTTTGTTTGAAGCGTTTGGATTAACAGTGATCGAAGCCATGGCATGTGGATTACCGACATTTGCGACCCAGTATGGTGGGCCACTAGAAATAATTGTTGACGGTATCTCGGGTTTCCATATAAACCCTAATCATGGTACTGAGACGGCAGAAATTATTAATCGTTTTTTTAAGCAATGTGATAAAGATAAATCTTACTGGGAAAAATTATCTGATGCGTCGATGGGCAGAGTAGAGGAAAATTACACTTGGAAATTATACGCCGAAAAAATGATGACCTTGTCTCGCGTTTACGGTTTTTGGAAATACGTCACTAACTTAGAGCGTGATGAAACTCGGCGATATTTAGAAATGTTTTACGGCCTAGAATATCGACCCTTAGCCGCTAAGATGGAGAAATCTAATCCCACTTAATTAATCAGTCGAGATTAACGTACCGCGGCATCTTAGTCGATGCATGTCCTATTTATTTACTAATTAACTTTTCCCAAACGAATAAACCGAGCATTGTCAGAACAGATATTAATAAGAAATAAAGTCCCCAAGCGCTCAGAGGTCTGTCCATTAAGCCGCTTACCGGCTCTTTTATAAAGGCTAACACTAATAATAAACTACTTAACAATAATGTCACACTAACGGCATATTTAAGTCGATTGGCCCAGAGTGCGTTGTAACTTACAAAATAGGGAATCATAAGTAAGTGGATAAGAGAAGAAAATAATACATAAATATGGTTGGCGCGATACATCATATGCTGACTTGCGGTAACATCGTTATTGCCGTCAATATTAAATTGCAAATAAAAACCTGTGACTATAAATATTAGCCCCATCAATAAGCCTGCAATAGTGTGTACATTGCGTAAATTAATTCGTCGCAATTGAACACTGAGTAATCGCAAAAATCGACTGTTCATTAAAACACCAAGGTAAGCGAGCAAGAAATAACTATAACCTGATGAGTTCACATAAACTACGGTTTTTACGTACTATATCTCAATATTTACAAATTCTGTCGATTAATTGCTTGAGAAATAATCATAAGAGTTATATCTTTAAACATAAGCACATCAGTTGACTCGTAGCGAGGGTGCAGAAGGCGTTGAAGATAAAATATTTTTCAGGTTATTTAAAACGAAAGCGTATCAACTATACGGTGAGTTGAAAATAGCCTGAAAAATCTTTTAGATTTAGTGCGTTATGCATCCGCAGTAGAGTTCAACTGATGTGCTAGGTTAAGTACACTGTATTCAAAGGATTGAATATCAGTGTGTTGATAACAATAATAAATAAGTGTTTTTGTTGCTGAATAGTTAGTTCGCACCAAGATTTCATTAAGGCTTCATAAATTAAAATGACTCTAAATTCATTTGCAAAATGGTTATTAACCTTACCAATTCTGTTGGTCGGTTTAGCAATGCTTATCGTCTTGCCTTTTATAGTTTTGATGAAAGGTTTATTGATGTCATATGAATATGGTCTTTCTACAGCCGCATCGCTTGGCATTGGCACATTAGCCACTTTTATTGTTTTGTTAGTTTATCTTCAAGTTATCGACCGTGTTATGCGTAGACGGTTTATCTTTACTTTAAAAGCAAAATTAATCGTTTCTTCAGCTATTGTTTTCTCGTTCGTACTCTACGCAATGTTTGTTCTAAATGCGGCAAATGTTAAAAATCGAACAGTTGCTGGCGAATATGCAGACTTGCATCCCATATTGCGTATAGGCATAAGTACATGCACGCTACTTGATCCAGGACTCGTGATCACGGATATGAGTAGAAGCATTAAAGATTACAAAAAAATGCGCGTACGCGCTTACCGACGTTCATTGCATTTTGCGCAAAAAGATGGATTTGTTCATGCGGTTGATTTAAGAACCAAACGACGTTCAAAGTACCGGAATTGGGTAACACAAACTCTCTTTAAATTAATGGGCTTTGGTACCATTCGGCATGTAGGCAGCGCAGATCATTTGCATGTTGAATTAATCCTAAGTAAAAAGGCTGCTAAGGCGCAGAACCGAATTGCACGCAGTCGTTTAGCTAAAAAACGAAAAAAGACTAAACGTAAAAAGGTTAGCAAAAAACGGTCAGTCGCAAAAGTAATAATACATAAACCTATTAAGAAAAACACTGTACCGTCAGCGTCAAGAAAGGCAGTTGGTAATACTGCCGTTAACAAATTAAATACGTCTGAGAAATCAGCGCAGACTATGAAGGCAAATACTCGACCGAAAAAGAAAATCGAGTCAAACCGGAAATCACAAACAAGTATCTCAACTATTAGCAGTTCAAGTTCGCCAGCGACCGACAAATAGAATAAACTGACTCCGCAAGTTCAGGTCGCGCGGTGGGTTCGTTCTGTCGCTTCAAATAGATAATCTGCATTGACTGTATAATTATCGACAGGTTGGCGAATGCCCGTCTCAGCATCATAAATGCTTGCTGAATATCCAATTGAACGCAATAGAGCGAACAGTTCGTTGGCAGAGGTATTCATGCGTTGTAAAAATGGTTCATGAATTTCACTATAGATAACTGGCTTGTCACGTTTTAATGTTTCGAGCATACCTAAAAATGCAACATACTCCGCACCTTCTACATCAATTTTGATCAAGCTGATATTTTGAATATCGTGTTGTTTAACATAGTCATCAAAGCGTACAGTTTGTATTGATTCACTAATAAAGTCTTGATCTGCTTCTGCACCCATATGGGCAAGTCCGGGACCAATTTTTCCACTCTCTTTAATAGGAACATAGATTGTTTCAGTTGATTCTCTATCAGCAAGTGCTAGGTTTTCTAATGTTACATTAGAATACTTACCACACACACGTTCTAATATAGAATAGTTATACTGCATTGGTTCGAAGCTATAGATACGACAATTTTGATTGTAAAGCCGAGCAAATTCCTTACTGAAGTAACCCATGTGAGCGCCGACATCAATAACAGTTGAATTATCTTTTATGAAGTGACTAAGGTTCTGAAATATTTTTCGCATTTTTGGTCGATACAAGGCTTTAGTGCGATGCAATAGCTTAGCGAATTTTTGTTTTAGTGATCCATAGATTTCCGATGAATCAAATTCTGAAATAGTGCCATTATTTTTGCGCATAAAATTGATGCATAATTAGATGATTGTTATGAAATTAAGGTTAACATTTTCTAATATTTAGGTCAATTTACAAACACTCTAGGTTTGTAACGATCATAGTTATTGGAGGTGCCCTAGAGCCTATTTTTTATTTCTTTTTTTCGACTTGTTAAACTTGGGACCATAGTAACGATAATGTCCAGTAATTTTATATTCAAACAAGATATCTTCGATTTGTGGGCCCAGGCCGATATTATGTAAAACCAGGCGTCTTTTTCGATCACTTGTTTTATTTTTTACGATGATGCCAATATGATCAAAGCCATTGTCTAGCTTCCAAGTGACAATGTCGCCTGCCTGGTATTTTCTTGCTGTAGCCGAAGTCGATAAGCTTTTTCCAAGTCGTGTAAAAAAAGTTTGTAGATTAGAGATTCGACGGTGATCAATATTAGTGTCGGGGGCAGAGAGGCCCCAGTGTTGCGGGTAGACAGTAAAATTATCTTTGATATCTCTGTGTAATTCTTTTTGCAGGTCAATTTCAACCGCGCGGAACACTCGAATAATCACATCGGCTGCACTGCCGCGAGTTGGCATGATGTCTCCCATAGGGAAGGCGATTTTTTTATATCGGCCATCGAAGAAAACTTGCTGATTGGCTCGCTCTTCGGCGGCTTTGAGTAAGGCTAGTTTAAAACCCTGTCTTGCCTCGGTTTGTTTTTCTCTACGTTTTCGAGCGATAGATGCTTTCGAAAGTTTTCTTGGTCGATTAGATTTTATAAATTTTGTTGGATCGAGATATCCTGTCGTATCTGCTGAATATCCAGTACCGATAGGCTTGTTAATGGTACTGCGTATTTCTAAGTGCAAATGCGCATAATAGACGCCGCCGGCATTGCCTATGGTTCCTATTTGTTGGCCACGTTTTACAACCATTCCAGGTTTGACCATAATCTTGCGCATGTGCGCATAGACTGATTCAACGTAGATCGGATTATTTTTAGTACCCTTATTATGGATGATACGTACTACACGACCCCAGTTTAATCTTTCCATTCTAGCGTAGGTAACAATGCCAGCTGCGATTGAATAGATGGGGTCATGTAAATCTGTGTTGCCGCCACCGACACCATTCCAGTCATCAGCCAAGTGATTATTTCGAGCAAATTTTTGTGCGTTGTAATATTTTTTTGCGTTTGGCTTGCCTACGGGGAAATCAAATCCCTTTGTTAGAGGGCAATCGTTTAATAATTTCATGGAAATACCCGGGCCGATTTTAGAATAATTTTTAGGGTAAGCTTTTCCAGCAATGCTAAGCTGCATCATACAAAAAAATAAAATAGAAACAATCACAAAAAAATCGAATTGTTTTTTCGAAAAGCAACACAGTTTTGGCCGAATGAATTCTATTTCTGTCATATCCCTTAATATAGATGCGTAAACTACGAGGGGTGCTTACAATCTAGTCAACATATGTGAGACTAATATCTTAGACTATCTGAATATGGGGTCAAGTTTTGGTGAAATTTAATGTTAAGGCTTGCATAATATAAAGACCAAATATAGGGCACCTTTAAAAATTGTCTATTTGCACGCTGGCGGCGTTGTCGAACTGCTTAAATTACTTAAAGACTCTAACTATCTAAAATTTAAAAACCGTTATGCTAAACCTGTAACCGACAACTCTACGAGCTATCTAATGGTGATTCAGAATAGTATTAAATGATATTAGTAATTATGCACAAGGCGGACCGGCTAGTCTAATGGCAATCGAAACTAAAATTGATGAATTGCTAATAAACATAAAATGGACTAGTCACTAAGCCGCTTATTTTATCACTTTTACTTCGATGCTATCAAAAGCCCCTTTTTGGTCTGTCACCGTGATGGTATGGAGCCCAGTCTTTTTAAAGCGGTGTTGCACAGATTGACGTAAATTCGCTATTCGGGCCAATTTACCATCGATAATCCAATAGAGTTTGCCCTGACCACCTAAGGCATCAAGTTGAACCACGGGTAGTTTTTCATCTGATCCAGATCGTCGATAGACAGAGTGATGCGCGAGCCCTTGAATTTTGAGTGTGCCACTCGAACGCTCAGGAATTGTAGTGCAACTTGGATCTGATTTAGGTTTACGCGAAACAGCTAATATGTCTTGGGTTAACCAAGGTTCTAAAGCATCAGGCCACTTAGCTAAAATTCTTTTTTCTCTTTGCTGCACATTACAGCTGGCATTAACTAGTAAACCATTTTTTTTATTGACCCAGTATTGAACTTGGTGACTGCTCCAAATTTTGCGAGTGACATCTGGTAAAGTTAAAGGTGCGGTGTTGTTTAAAACCCAAGCTGTTTTACGTTGATGGCATAAGCTGTCAATTGTGTCCTTCTTTTCAGAGCCAATTGGCCAGCAAATATTTGTTTTTTTAACGTTGCTTGGAATTGAATAATCACTGCTTGCTTGATTCCGGTTTGGTAAGCCATCAACGATATCAAATAAAATGGGGGCAGCGGTGATAGCGCCATAATGTCCTGGCATAGGTGTGCCATCGGGTCTTCCAACCCAGACACCAATTGTATAGCGCGAGGTAACCCCAATAGCCCAGGCATCACGGTAGCCGTAACTCGTGCCAGTTTTCCAAGCGACATTGCGCGAATTCGACCAATTTAGGAACTGTTCTGGCACACCTGGTCGCGAATGATCCTCTAGGATGCGACGAATAATCCATGCCGCGCCACCATCCAGCATGCGTCTTTCTTGCAAAGCGTCTTTATTTGTAAATCTAATTTTTGCGCTTAAACCTTGTCGCGCAAAGGCAGAGTAGGAGGTAACTAAGGATTCCAAATTTGTGCCGGCACCACCAAGTATGACCGAAAGATTAGGTTTACTGTGACGGGGAAATGTTAACGCTAGGCCACCGTTTTCTAATCGGGCTACAAATTTGTTGGACTCATAATGATGTAATACTTGAACTGCAGTGATATTGAGAGATTTCTGCAAGGCAAATCGTACACTGACGGGCCCATGAAAATTGCCGTGAAAATTCGTTGGTCTATAACCGGCGTATTCAACGGGCGCATCTGAAAGTAAACTTTCAGAATGAATTAAGCCATCCTCAATCGCCAATCCATATAAAAAAGGTTTAAGAGTTGAGCCTGGCGAGCGTATCGCTTGCACCATATCAATGTGGCCAAAACGTTCCGCATCAGAAAAATCCGCTGAACCCACATAAGCTCTGGTTTTTAAATCTTGATTCTCAACTACCAATACGGCAATCGAAATCTTCTTCGGCAGTCGACTTAGGTAAGTTGACAAACGTTGCTCGATCGAATATTGCAAACTACTGTTTATGGTTGTTTTTAATAATCCAGTTTTCATAGCGCGTGATTTTAATCGTCTTGCTAGCAAAGGCGCTAATATTTCTTGCTTATGCAAAACACTGGCGACAGTTTCAATTTTAGCTTGTTGTGCTGTATGTTGATTCCAAATTGAAAATTGCGTTAAACGATTAATTACTTTATTCCTAGCTTTTTCAGCTCGTTTTGGATGCAAGTCAGGTCGAAATCGAGTAGGTGCTTGTGGCAATACCGCTAATAGTGCCGCTTCGGCATGACTCAGTTCTTTGCTTGGTTTTCCTAGATAGGCTCGACTAGCGGCTTCGACGCCCTCGTAGGTGCCACCAAATGGCGCGTGATTGACATAATAAGTTAGAATTTTCTTTTTATTCCAATGCCATTCAAGTTGCAAGGCGCGAAATATTTGTTTTATTTTTCCTGGGATTGAGCGCGAGTGTGGTTCGATAATGCGAGCAACTTGCATGGAAATGGTTGAGCCGCCAGAAATTATTCTGCCATTGCTCATGCGTTGCCATGCAGCTCTTAATAAAGCGCCAGGGTTAACCCCTGGATGAGAGTAAAAATAACGATCCTCATAATTAATTAGCGCTTGCAAATATAAAGGAGAGACGTCTTTTAGCGTAATGGGGTAGCGCCAAACGCCGTTTTTATCCGCAAAGGATCTTAAAGGTGTACCGTCTTCGGCAACGATCACAGCGCTGTATTGATTTTTCTCACTTGCGAGTGGTATTGGAAAAAATTTATCCAATACAAAAAACAACAGCACTAAAGCAAGAAAGAAATACACTATTAGTTTGCTTGCTTTGTACAGTCCCTTCAGACTCGGCGGCTGAAAGTAACTAAACTGCCGAGTGAAAAAATTAAATTGATTTAAGGACTTAATCATTTATTTATAATTGACTACAGTAATTTTATCCGGAGTTTCACCCAAACCATACCAGTCAGGTCGATACATGTCTTCGACATGAGGCGGAGGTACGTTGTATACACCAGGTGATACGACACGAATAAGATAAAATAAGTCAGTTGATCTCCATCGTCTCACTTTAATAGCAGCAGCAAAGCGGTCATCGCGGTATTCTTGATGTAATATATTATTGTTGGCCATCATCTTTTTCGGATTTTTGCCATTAATAATTAACTTATCTAAATTTTCACCTTTGCTAATATTCAAATTTTCAATCTCGAAACCCGCCGGTAATAAATCGACTACCATCGCGTTATCGGTGCGTTGCGTGCCTCGAATTGATAAATGCGCAATGAGTAACTCACCCACTTTGAATGACTTTCGTTTTATTTCTTTGCCCTGCATATCATATAGAGTTCGACTCACTTCCACGTCTTCTGAGCGAGGCTTCGGAGCGGCTGAAGGATAGCCATTTACTTGGAACATGGCATAGAGTTTAATCTTGGCTTTTGATTTAATACTGACACCAGTTTTAATTTGACTAAAATTAAATGCGCGTACATAACGTCCCTTGGCATCGATATCTAATGTTTTATTGTTAAAGACCAAGTCAGCTTGCCATTCGGTATTGCTGTTTTTGCCGAGTTCATAGCCGGCTAGGAAAATGGCTAAGCGATCTTGGGTGCTTAAATAAAATTTAGTTTTTAATCGATTTCCTAATTCAAAAATTAATTTATCGGATTGCGAGGTAAGCATGTCATGACGGGCGAGCAATGCATATGCCAAAGCACGGTCACGTTCTGGCGTGCCATAGTCGCCTAAATATTGATAGAGGGTAGGCATTTTAGTTAAACCTAACTTAATCGAGGCATCGCCTCGCGTATGGTCGCCTTGTAATTTTAGTGCAATGCCAAGCTGAATAAGTGGCAAACCAGATTTGGCATCTTTACGATGATTATCATAGAGAGTACGCAAGGTTCCCAAAGGTGCGCGCTGTACTTTAGAGAGAGTATAGGCAGCATAGGCATTCGCTGAAAAACGTAAATGCTTAGGCGAGGTCGTGTAAAAGTAGTTACCTATGATTCGTCTTCGATTTCCTAAGCGAGTCTTAAGATTTTTTAGTCCGGCTTGTAACATGTCTTCTGGAACGCTAAAACCAGCATTTTTAGCCTCGATCATAAAGTCGATGACATAGGGCGTTAGCCAAGGTTCTTCTGGACCTGCTGAATTCCAAAGTCCAAAGCCACCAGAAGTTTTTTGCATGGACCGAATTCGAGTTAATGCTTTTTGAATTAATTCGGCACGCTTTACAATTGACATAGGTTTTAAACCTACCGCTCGAGCCTTGTTTTCATCAATGTAGACGAGAGGAAAGGCACGACTCGTGGTTTGTTCAAGGCAACCATAGGGATATTGCAATAAACCTTTAACGGCATTGCGAATATTTAGCGGTGGCGTTGATGAGACTAGAAGAGTGCCGTCAACAGTTTCTGGCATTAATTTTTTAAGCAAAGATTTGTTGGCAAGATAAGTTTCGCCCGGTTTTATTACCTTGTATTCAAATCGACGTTCACTCGGGTAAGCAGGTCTAACATTAATTTCCCACTTACGGTTCAGATCAATTTTTTTACCCGCGACGTTGAGTGAAATCTTTCCAACGCCAAACGCTTGATTGCCATAAATGTGATAACGAAAGGTTTTCTTTTCCTTATCCTGTAAAGTAATAATTTTGTTTACTCTCTTAAATTTTAACATTGAATTTACTTCAATATTAACTTTAAGCTTTTGGCTTGCACCACTGAGGTTATGTAAATCGAGGGTTAAACTCGATTTATCGCCTGGACTAATAAATCGCGGCAAGGCAATTTCTGCAATAACCGGGGAAGCAATAATGATTTCTTGTTCTTGTGAGCCATAACGATCATTAGTAAACGCGACTGCCATCACTCGCAAGCTGCCATTATAATCGGGCACATCAAGCTCGATCATGGCTTCGCCTTTTTCATCAAGATTGACCGGGCCACTAAACAGAGCAACTGTTTTCACTTTCGCTTTGTCAGGTTTGTTTTGGTTTAGTTTGGCTGCGAAACCAGCACCGAAGCGTAATTTAGCGCGTACGCCTGCTTGGCTTTCGATGACTTTACCATAATGGTCGTATTGGTCCACAGCGTAAGCGCGTTGGGCGAAAAAGTGCGTATTGGGGTCAGGTGTTTTAAAGTCAGTAATATTGAGTATGCCTAGATCAACTGCGGAGACAGTGACAATGGCGCGTTCATTTTTAATCGAATCGACTTTAACTTTAATTCTTAATTTTTTACTGGGCTGCATTTTTTCTGGTAGTTGCAGTTTGACAGCAAGCTTGCGGCTTTCTCGATCGAGTGGCAGATGGGTAATGCCAATCGCACGATTTGGTGTAACGAAATCTTTTTTCTTGCCAGAGCGATATACAATTGATGTAATATAAACATCATGTCGGCTTGCCCATTCTGGTTTAATTTTAAACTCTACAATGGTGTCTTTTTTATCGGAAACGTAAAGTTCTTTTCGAGCGAGTAGTCTATCGCTTTCAACAAATACCACCGCAATACCTTGATGCGGTGCGCGCAATCTAACTTTAACCGTGTCACCGGATTTAAATCGTTGCTTGTCTAAGATCATTGTTACCTTGTCTGGTCGGGAGCTGCTTGCTTTAGATTTTTCTTCCCAGTTCCAACCTGCATAGAAGCGATGGCGCATCGTTAAATTAGTATCGAGATCCTTAATTTCCAAACGATAACTACCATGTTTAACTGGAATGCTTAATTTCGCCCGTTTTGAAGTGTCGATGCTTAGATTCTGCACCAAAATGGGATACTGTGCTTCGGTAAATTTATAGGACCAACCACCGTTAGCCGAGAAGGACCAATAGTATTCGCGATCTTCTTGAATTACCTTTACTTCAAGGTTTTTAGCAGCTTGTAAAGTACCATCGCCTGTGGCTTTAATCACTTCAAAGCTAACGGTGCTATTAGTATCGGCAAATTTACCGGAGAATAATGGTCTAACACCAATCAGGGCTTTTGCAGGCCAGACAGTTCTTTTAATTGAACGGGTAACAGGGCGGCCACCTGATTCAAAAATACTGGTCGTGACAGCCATCGCCATAGGCGAATTGTATTTTGTTTTTAAAGGCTTAATGCTGACATTGAACTCGCCTTTTTTGTCCAGCTTGTCATCCAAAAATTCTTTTCTTAATTTTTCCTTCACTTCATTTATATCGCCAAAAAAGAATTTTTTTAATGTCGGCACTGGATAATAGCTTGGGTAACGATTTAACACAGCAGTGATTCGATTGCCTGCTGCTGGAGCACCGTAAAGATAGGCGCCAACCGCTTTAATTTCAAATTTATTGCTGCGTGTAAGTGTTTCTTGTTTGTTGACTAAATCTAATTTCATGCGTTCGGGCAAAAATTCTTCAACATGAAATTTAAAGCTGTGGTTTGCTATTTTGGACCCAGGTGAAGTTCGAACCTCTAGGCTCCATTTGCCAGTTTGGCCATCTGTGGGTATGCCGTAGCGATAGCTAAAATATCCTAGGTCTTTACTGCCTTCTGAATGCGCATTCAAAGTGAGTGTGTGCATGGCTTTGCCATCTGGGCGTTTAATGACCAAATTAAGCGGGATGCGGGTAACACCTTTACCGTCCTGATCACGTAACAAAATCGAAAAATCGATTGCTTCGCCTGGACGAAATAAATCGCGACTTGAGTAAACAAAAGTTTCTAAGTCATTATTATGCGGGCCCTTGGTTTTAAATTCGGATAAATCGAGAGCGGGATCTTTAAATGAAAAAATGGAAGTATCATCGTCGAGTTGAGCTATCACCGAAGAGCGATGCGGCGGTCTAAAATTAAATTTGGCGACGCCCTTGCTATTGGTATATTTCTCAGCGAGCAACTGTCCCTTGCTGCTAAATAATTTGACCTTTACGCCTTGAATGGATTTTGTGCTGAGCAGGCTACGTGCATGAACTTGAAATTTATTTTTATATAGTCTGGCGTGCAAGCCAATATCTGTCACCATGTAGTAGGTCGATTTAATTCTATTACTGAATTGACCTGGTTGCGTCATGACTGCAATATAAAGTCCGGGTTTTTGTAATTCCTTTATATCTTTAACAGGGATATGGGTAATAGTGCGTTGGTTTGCTTGGGCCTGCGTTTTGAAGCGACCGAGGTAGACACTTTTTGAGTATTTGCTCAAGGCGCTTGCTGACCAATAGTAATTATATTTACGCTGATAGGCATTTAAAAATTGACTTACCTTGTTATCTTCAACGCGTAAAAATTGTAAATCTACTTCTGGAACATTGATGGTTATAATCGGCAGGCCTTCAGCTAATTTGCCTGGCAATATACTGCCCTTACTTGCGAAGCCATAAGCAGGAGTGATTTTACGTGTCGTTATTTTTTTCTCTTTGATCACATCTAGAATGGTTTTATTAGCCGCTTTAATTCCACTCAGAACTTTAATATTGTATTTAGTTTGAGGGTCAACATTGGTAAAATATAAAACTCGACCATTGTCATTAAAGACAAGCCCGCCCTTAGCCTTATTGACTCCGCTTTTGCTAAATTTGCTAATTTCGACGTATTGATCGTATCGTTCACTTTTATTAAGAGGAGTTGAAAACAAAATTGCAATGGCGGGTTTGTTTTTGTAACTGCGCTCGGCAATGTCGATTACTTCGACTTGAATGGTTTTGCCGGAAGCTGCTTTAGCTTGTAAAGCAGGATTGTTTGCTGTTGACTTTCCTTGTTTTCCAATGACTGCCATTGTAATTAAGGTTATGAATACAACTGAAACCAAGCTTATTGCTATGAGGTATCTGTATTTGCTTGTCACTAGTCTTTCTCCTGAATATTGAATAGTATTTGTGGCTTAGCTTGTCATTTTATTTCTTAGCTTAAATCACTTGTTTTTCATTTTCGCTATCAGCGTAAAGAATGCATTAACACTGATGATACTGATTTATTTGATCTTATGCCTCTGTAAATGTAAGCGCAATGTTTAAAAATCAAAAAATTGGTAAAAAATATTATTCTAGCAAATCTTTAGTTTTCGCGAGTTTTTTAATCAGTTTTTCGGTCGGAACTGATAAGTTGCTTGCGAAAAAAATCGACACATCCCTATGTCGTAATCACTCGGAGTATTGCTGTTTGAGGCACCAGGAGAATGACATAAATGCCAAACTCCTTGGCTACGATGTACTCTAATTGGACGGTGCCTCGTTATCCAGTTAGAGCTTGAGGAGCGTATTCCTAATACGTCTTTTGGATGAAGGCGTATTGCAGAATCTGAGTTAAGGAAGCCCTGACTTGTTCAGAGCTCCCCAAGAGAATAGAAAAGTTAAATGGCTGGCTTAGGTTTTAAGGCTGTCAATGAGCTGATCAATTGTGGCAATAAAATGGCTTCGATTTTGTCAGTTTTTTGTAAAAAAGTTAAGCAAAATTAGGCATTTAGTCGGCAAACAGTTTTCTAGATAATGAAACTAACAATAGTGCTTTTAGGGTTTTTTTCAAACATGAAACTATTCGATTTTTCGTGTGTCTGATTGATCATGGTTAACTAACAAAATGGCAAACTTTTTAGAGGTGCCCTATATAGTTTTGGAGCATTAGGCCGACAATAAAGTATGCGGGCCAGGAATATTTCGACGAATTATAAACTAGGACTTATTTATGAAAACTAAAATTTTGATTTTAATTTTGTTTAGCTTAGTACTTTCTGCCTGTGGCGGAAAAGTGAATTTACAAGACGAAAAACAGGCCAAGGCAATTGCGGATAAGCAATATCGATTTTCTGCACTAGTGATTAGTGTACAAGACGATGCTTTAACAAAAAAAACCAATCCCGCTTACTTTAAAAAGCAAAAATTTTCGAAATCAATGACCAAGCTATTTAAAAGAGAAGGCTTGTTAGACGTAAATTCAAAAACAAAACTTAAAGTGGTGGTGACCAAAGTTCATATTCGCTCACAAATCAAAGCATTTTTTTCCGTGCCCGGTGTGACAAAGAGCGATAAATTGAATGCAGATGTATTTGTTGTTGATCAAGACGACAAAGTAGTTGAGAAATTATCGGTTAACTCCAGTAATGCACTGGGTGGTACAGCGGGTACGCTTGCATCGGTCAGGACATCATTACTGTTTAATACGTTTAGTAAATTGACATCAGATTTGTTTACTGGCAAAGCAGAAGCGGAAGAAGAATTTTAAACGTAGAATAATGAGTAGATTCGTAGTGAAGGTCACTGCTGTCCCACAGTTTATGAAAATGTTTCATTTAACTCTATCATCATGATTAAATCGATTGATTGCCGATTTGGGACATGAAACTAGAAGCATACACGCGTTAAAAAACAGACGAATAAGCAAAATTATTTATTATACGACGAGAAAAATCTCAAAGTAATTGGTCGTTGCGAGGTGTGATCACCGATCACTCCGAAGCAATCTCCGAAATTCAATAACTTAGGTTAGGAGATTGCGTCATCTGCTGATGCAGTCTCGCAACGACGGGCAAGGTTTAATGCAACCTGATCGCTTGATAACTGCTA
Source organism: Gammaproteobacteria bacterium (assembly GCA_003233075.1). Classification (GTDB taxonomy): domain Bacteria; phylum Pseudomonadota; class Gammaproteobacteria; order SZUA-21; family SZUA-21; genus SZUA-41. Next base: position 1,102 of record QIKQ01000328.1, on the reverse strand, counting down.
CACATCGCAACAAAATATTTGTGGAACAGTAGTGGCGTAACGCATCCTATTTTAAATTGGATACCATACGGCTGATTATTACTTATAATGCATATGTGTTATATTATGCTTAGCTAGTATTGTGTAGCGATAATTGTTTCTAATCAATATTGGAAACCTCGAGACTTTTTTGTTTTCATAAATTGATGATCAGTAGTGCTTTGACATGACTACTGAGAAAATATACCCCCTCCCATTCTCGATCAACGTACCTCGAACCACTTTATATGTAGCTTATGAGGCATAGTCGCTCTTTAGTCAGTGGCTATTTATTCAGTGCTAATTATCGGTCTAGCGTAAGCGATTCATTTAGTTTGGAAAAAGATTAGCATTAATAGCCGTTTGGGTAGTTGTGGTTTAGTGTATCGCTAATATATTGTTGCACTCAGAAATATCGTTCGTCATATAAATAATCGCGTGTTTGTGGCGTTACATGAAACTCTAGCTTAAGGAAATAAACATGAAAACATTTAAAATAATCGTTCTACTAGCAGCTTTCGGTTTTGGTACAAATTCGATCGCTGCTTGCAGTGAAAATCTAAATGCACAAGAAACAGTTTATTGCATTGTCGATGAAAATGCGACGGACAAGTATTACGAAAATGAAGAAGCTGCTAAAACGGCAAGAAAAGCAAAAAAAGCAAATACTAAAACAGCTAGCATAAAGAAGTAATTTAATAAAAAAAGTTATTCCGTTGAGTAGGGTAAATAGTTGCCCTTACTTAGCGGACTAATGACAGAAGTAAGCTGAAAGTTTTTTTAACATGAAACAAATTGCAATTTTGTGGGGTAAATCTACGCAAAATATTTTGCTCTGCTTTTGGTAATGCTAATTATTAGCGTCGAATTATCGTCAATCCGTTATTATCAACCCAAACCAGACCTTCGGTTTGTATTTTCGTTTGCTGCGCAAACAATTAAGATTAGGCCTCAATCACGCGAGGCGCTTTACCGCGGAGTTTACTCTGCTTTACACAAAACCTTTTTCTTCTCATTTCGATTTGCTCAGGAGATTTTGACCACGACGGTCTTATGTCGCGTAGGCCATGGATGGCCGAGAGCG
>QIKQ01000175.1 GCA_003233075.1 Gammaproteobacteria bacterium | reverse complement strand
ATATTTGTAGCCCGCACGAAGCGTTTGAAGAACGCGTACTGCGGGAAAGAGTAGAGATTTCCCGCATTTCGTCGCCTACGGCGACTACTTACGGGCTACAAAAAAATGAAGAATCCTTAAGTTAATGGCATTGGCCCGCAGGGATTCTAAAGGGCGTAGTAGTGAGAAAGCTTTAGCTTTCGACACTACCCGCTAAAGCGTCCTGAGCAAGCAGGGCTTGCGAAGTGATCTCGTTAATTCAATTACATACGTACGAGATTGCTTCAGCTGCTTTTGCAGCTTTGCAACGACGCTGGAATTTAGGAGATCCTTCACATCCTGCGGATGCTTAGGACGCTAAGGCGGATTGCTTCAGCTGCTTTTGCAGCTTCGCAACGACTCTGGAATTTATATCGCGAAGCGAATCGTGAGCATGTTGTGAGATGGGCCAAATACGAAGTGAGAGTAGTGCGGGGAAGGTTTTAATTTAATTTTTATGCTTTGCAGGAATTTTATAAATAACCTCACTGAGGGAATTAAGGTTAATTTAACCTAGCCGAGGCAAGGTTTATTATCATTAATGTTAATTAGCTCGGCCTAAGTTATTGATAGTGTACAAAAAATTCAATAAAGGTTGTTCGCCTAAGATATTGCCGAGTAATTCTCAGTTTGTTTCACCATTATATAAGTATGGTGTTCAGTCAGTTTATATCGGCTTGGAGCATTGAACGAAAAAATGAATAAAACGAATTCTAGGGCTTATTCTTTGCTTGAACTTTTGCTGACACTATTTATTATTGGCATTCTGGCGGGTTTTGCCCTGCCTTCCTATGAGACATCCTTATTGAAATCACGTCGAGTCGACGCTAAATCTTCTTTGTATGATCTAAGTAGCCGCTTAAAAGAGTGCTATTTAACGAGTTATGATTATCGACTGTGTGTAGCCAAGCTAAATTTGCCGGCGAAGAGTCAGCAAGGTTTTTATTTGCTTAGTTCGCTGCAAATACAAAAGGACCATTTTAGGATTAGGGCGACTGCGCTTAAGCCTCAGGATAGAGATTTCGATTGTACTTCTTTTACACTTAGTTCTAATCAATTAGAACAGGCTGGCGGAAAGTCAGCAGTTAAAGATTGTTGGTGAACTTTTTTTTTGTGACTTGCCCAAAATTTGCATAGTTTTGACATGATCTTTGAGTTTCATTCTGTGTGCATCTCAAAGGTGAATATTTCCACTACTTATATAAGGTAAAACTAGGCGTGAATACTCGGATAGATAGCTATGTCAAATGACAATAATGAATTAGTCCAAGTAAAAGACTATTCTGTTGAAATAGTTGGCCAAGATGTCGCTGATGTACTTGAGCAAATTGAAGAATACTATCGTGCGGCCCAGTACACACAGGCAAAAAGAATGTGCGAAGAAATTTTGCAATATGATCCTGAAAATGTTTTAGCGCTTAAGCATTTAGGTGTTATTTCACATCGATTAAATGATTTGCAAGATGCACTAGACTGTTTTAATACTTTAACTGAGCTTGAACCCGATAACGACTCTGGATTTTATAATTTGGGTCACACCTGTGTAATGATGGGTAATCTAGATCTCGCCTTTGCCGCATTCTCAAAAACAATTGAACTTAATCCTGAGCACGCTCGTGCGTATAATAATTTAGGCGTCATTTTAGAGAGACGAGGAGATTTTGAACAAGCGGTTGGCTATTTTTACGATGCAGGTGAGTTAGATGAAAACCATGCCTTGTCGCGCCTGCACTTGGTTCATGCCTTATTATATTTGCATCGTCTTGATGAATGTCGAGACGTTATTGAAGAGTCACTTAAAGTCACGTCATTGAGTCCAGATCAACGTGGCAATTTATTAGTAGATCGTGCCGTAATCGCATGGTTGCAGGCTGATATCGATGTTTGCCAGAGAATTTTACGTCTTTGTAAACATGTGCTTAATCATATGCAACAGCCTGAGGTTTATGCGCAACCCTATATTAGTTTCGTAATCGATTTACTTGAGTATCGTTTAAAACATCCAGATAAGTATGATGGTAAATTTGATCGCGAGATTTATTATTTAGGTGATCAGCAGTGCCTTGCCGCAAGTGACACGGTTATTGAATTTGATGACATGCGTTATCGTATGCTTTCCTATCTTGTCGCTGATGCTCGAATTAGTGATTTTAATGATAATGAGACTAGCCAAACTAAAGTGAGTTTTGAAGCGGCAATAGGAGATATACCAAAAAAATCAATTGTTTTGTGTGGCTTTGGTGAGATTGATTGTCATGCGACAAAGGGTATCTATGAATACGTGAAACAAAATAAAATCAATCTCGATGAATACATGCAAACGATATCTCAAGAATATATTCAGTTTGTGAAGAAGTGTTGTGAGCCAAAAAATATCAAAGCCATTATTGTTGGCATTCCAGCCTGTAATGAGGATATACAGGAGCTATCAACCAAAGATCAGCAAAAGGTGCTTTATATCATAGAGCAGCTAAACGAATTCGTAGCGGAGGCTGCTTTGGCAGCCGGGCAGAGTTATTTGGATGTGTATACGGCAACTGTCGGTGATAATGGTCGTTCAAATCATCAATTTCACTTAAATGCACATTATTTAACGCCTGATGCCTTACAATCTGTTTTTAGTCAATATTTGTTAACCGAACAAAACTCACAGTAGTCTTAATATTTGAACAAATAAATTGTCAATAAATTAGGCAATACTCGATCTGGCCTAAATCTAGTGAATGAGTTTGAGGTGAATTGAGCTGAAAAACCCTTAGAATTTGACTGGGATAAAGCAAAATCTAACATTTATCACAAGATTTTGACTTATTTACTCTTTTTTTTGATTAAATGCACTAAAATGCTTCCAATTCTTGGGAAATTTCGTAAAATAGCGCGTTCAGAATTGTTCGTTGAACAAACAAAAACAGAATTTATATTTGATCGATTTTTGGCAAAGATTAGGCTAATTATCGACTTCATTGCATTGAGGAATAGAAAATGGTCACAATCAGGTTAGCTCGTGGTGGCGCGAAAAAGAAACCTTTTTATCACGTAGTCGTCACTGATTCGCGTAACCGTCGTGATGGACGTTATATTGAACGCCTTGGTTTTTTTAATCCAATGGCAAAAGGCAAATCAGAAAAGCTACGTATCGATAAAGAACGCATTGAATATTGGATTAGCAAAGGCGCTCAAACATCAGAGCGAGTCGGCAAGTTATTAAAGACCGCTTAATAAACAGCGTGTAGTAATAACTCGTTTTTTCGATAAGTGACTGCAAATAATGCTCAAGAATATGTTCTGATTGGTAAAATCGGTAGCGTATTTGGTGTAAAAGGCTGGTTGAAAGTAGCCTCTTATACTTCGCTTAATAAAGATATTTTAAGCTATAAGCCTTGGTACTTTCGGCAAAATAATGGCTGGCAAAAAACTGAAATTGCGAGTGGAAAAATGCACGGTAAAAATGTAATCGTGCAATTAGATGGAATTAATGATCGTGATCAAGCTATGTTATTGACTGGCACTGAGATCGCGGTACTTCGATCTCAACTTCCAGAGTTAGCTGAGAATGAATATTATTGGAGCGACCTGGAAGGTTTAAGTGTTGAATCGATTGATGGTCAACTGCTAGGAAAGGTTTCTTACTTAATGGAAACTGGTGCAAACGATGTTTTGGTTGTTGAAACATTAAAAGATGAGCATAAGGGTGATAAGGAGATATTGATCCCTTACATTAGCGGCCAGGTAATTAAATCGGTTGATTTAAAAAGCCGGAAGATAGTAGTTGATTGGGATCCAGATTTTTAAGCGCATAATTATGTTTTTTTCGTCGCAGTTGTTTCTGAAAAGGTGTATTTAGTCGCTCACAGCCATCCATGGCTTCCGCGACATACAAACATCCGTGTTATAATGCGACTATAAGGCAGCTTCGCTTTGTTTGAAATATCCGGAGTGGCGTATAGCGTAGGAACGAGAGTTTTAGATTCCTACTTGTTGCGCTTGGCTAACAGAGTCGAATAGACTTGCGTAGTTAAGTGCCGTGTTTAGCATTCAACTAAATTGGGTAATATTGCTTTTAAGCATTAAGAATTTATTTGAATCTTGGACACGGTGCTTAATCTACGTGCAAATACGGTTTTTTCAGGGACAACTGGAATAACTATGCGATTTGACGTTATTAGTTTATTTCCGAAGTGGGTGAACACAGTTGTCGAATACGGTGTAATTCAAGGAGCCCAGAAACAAGGCTTGGTTGAATTGAAAACCTGGAATCCGAGAGATTTTACCGAAGACAATCATCAAACAGTTGATGATCGGCCATACGGTGGCGGGCCTGGAATGGTTTTGAAGTTTGAGCCTTTATACCAATGTATACAGGCGGTAAAGGCAGAAAATAAAGGGCCAGTTATTTATTTAAGCCCACAAGGCCAGCCATTAAATCAAGTTTTAGTGAAAGAAAAAGCAATATTGTCAGAGATAATACTTATTGCTGGTCGATACGAAGGCATTGATCAGCGACTCATCGAGTCAGTAGTTGATGAAGAATGGTCTCTAGGCGACTATGTAATAAGCGGTGGTGAGTTAGCGGCAATGGTGGTAATTGACACTTTGTCACGTTTGATCCCGGGTGTGCTGGGCCATGAGGACTCCGCCGAACAAGATTCGTTTTCAGATGGTTTGCTTGATTGTCCGCATTATACGCGGCCAGAAAATTTAAAAGCCGAAAACGTTATGAATTTGCAAGTTCCTGAAGTTTTGTTGTCAGGAAATCATCAAGCAATTGCAAAATGGAGAAGACAGCAGGCCCTAGGCCAAACTTGGGAGAAACGCCCCGAGTTATTGGATTCTCTTGTACTAAGTGAGCAAGACAAGGTGTTGTTAGCTGAATATCAGCAAATGAGTGAATTAAGTACTAAAGAAGACTAAATATTCTTTAGTAAAAAAAGATTTTTATAGGGGTTGAACCATGAGCAATATTATTGATGAGTTAGAAAATGAGCAACTGAAAAAAGACGTGCCAGTGTTTTCACCGGGCGATACAGTTGTGGTTAAAGTTAAAGTTAAAGAAGGTACGCGTGAACGTCTCCAGGCATTTGAAGGTGTCGTTATCGCGAAACGTAATCGTGGTTTAAACTCTGCTTTTACAGTACGTAAAATTTCTCACGGCGAAGGTGTTGAACGTGTGTTTCAAACTCACAGCCCTATTATTGATTCAATTGAAGTTAAACGGAAAGGCGATGTGCGCCGCGCTAAGCTTTACTACTTACGCGAACGTAGTGGTAGATCTGCACGAATCAAAGAAAAGTTAGATATAAAGAAAAAATAAGTTATAGTTTAAGCTATTCAGATAGTTCTGTTATTGCTAAGTAAAAAGGCGTTCGATGTTAGAGCGCCTTTTTTTATGTTGAGTTAAAAGTTAAACGTATTTAAAGGTTAGGCGTAACTCACTGCTGCCCCACAAATATTTTATCTCTAGGAGTAATAGTAATCGAGTGATTGGATCGTGCTCCAGAGTTCCCGTTTTTGGGAGATTGCGCCAGCAGGTCGAAGCAATCTCCTAATAAACTTCCCCGCAGCAAGCTGCGGGGTAAGCTGAATCTAAGTCATTGAATTAGGGAGATTGCTTCGGTGTGACCGGTGATCACACCTCGCAACGACCAATTCTTTTGAAATTTAGTTTTGATGTAATTTTAATTGAACTAAGCCCGGCGCTCATAAAAAGACTCACCAAAAGAAACAAACTAATAGCTAAAAAACTAATCTGTAGTGACTTGTTGTTACATTTGAGCATTTTTTATATCCTCGTGTTGGCGTCATATGTAGTATTACGCGGATAAAGCACCAGAAATAGATTGGAATAAAATCAAATACTTAGCTAGAAAAAATGAAAAAAATAGATTTTGTAATTGCAAATAGCATTGATTAAGTGCAATCTCAAAAAAAATTATTTTTTGGAGGAGATTTCATGGCGGAAAATACAGCTCAATACCAAGCAATTATTGATTCGCCAGTTGCTAAGCTGGGCATAAAATGCAGTGAAACGCATTTATTGGAAATAGATTTTTTAGCGAAATCGAAAAAACAACAAAAACCGAATAATTACTTCGCAAGCACAGTGGTGCAGCAATTAGCAGCCTATTTTAGTAATCCTAATTTTAAATTTACTCTTCCTATAAAACCGCAAGGTACGGTTTATCAAAACCAAGTTTGGCGTCAACTAGTGGCTATCGCTGCAGGGAAAACACTTAGTTATGGTATGGTGGCAGAGAAAATCGAATCAGGTGCCAGAGCGGTTGGTAATGCTTGTCGAGCTAATCCAACGCCTATTGTCGTGCCCTGTCATCGGGTTGTCGCTGTGGCTGGTTTAGGCGGTTTTGCCGGTAAAACCAAGGGTTTAAACTTAGTTAGAAAAACTTGGTTACTCGAGCACGAGGGGGTATGTGTAAGCTATTGATTAAAAAGGGATAATAATCATCAGCCGGGTTATTGCTAACGACTTGAAATTACAACGTGAACCCACATAAATAGTGTCAATCCTAACGAATCGAATTTACCTTCATAAAGGAAAGAAGCAAAATGAGCGCGAATGCCGAAAAAGAAACCATGGAGTTTCAAACCGAAGCTAAACAATTATTGCAATTAATGATTCATTCCTTGTATTCCAACAAGGAAATCTTTTTACGCGAACTTGTTTCTAATGGTTCAGATGCTTGCGATAAGTTACGCTTCGAAGCGATCTCAGAAGAGAATTTGTGGGAAGGCGATACTGATTTAGCAATTCAAATTGAATTTGACAAAGAAGCTAAGACAATTTCCATTAGTGATAATGGCATTGGCATGTCGCGTGATGAAGTCATTTCCAATATTGGCACGATTGCCAAATCAGGTACGAAAGAGTTTTTAGGTAGTCTGACGGGTGATCAAAAACAAGATTCACAAATGATTGGTCAGTTTGGCGTAGGTTTTTATTCTTCCTTTATTGTTGCGGACAAGGTTGAGGTTATCACTCGTCGAGCAGGCATTGAAAAAAATCAAGCAGTACATTGGATTTCAGAAGGCGAAGGCTCTTTTACTATTGAGGCCTGTGAAAAGGAATCTCGCGGCACCCAAGTTATTTTACACATACGTGATGATGAAAATGAATTTTTAGAACATTATCGTATCTCAAGTGTAGTTAAAAAATACTCGGATCACATCAGCCTGCCAATTCAAATGTTAAAACAAGCCGAACCTGCTGTGCCAATGGACGATGACGCAAAAAAAAATGAAGCAGATAAAAAGGAAGATATAATTGATGTACCAGAGTGGGAAGCAATTAATGATTCAACCGCGCTTTGGACTCGCAGCAAATCGGATATCAAAGCCGAAGAATATAATGAGTTTTATAAATCCATAAGTTATGACTTTGAGGAGCCGCTTGCTCATTTGCATTCACATGTGGAAGGTAATCAATCCTATAAAACATTATTTTATGTTCCGAAACGAGCGCCGTTTGATTTATGGGATCGTGAGAAACGTACGGGTATCAAGCTTTATGTTAAACGTGTTTACATTCTAGATGATGCAGAACACCTTATGCCTAACTATTTGCGTTTTATTAAGGGTGTCGTTGATTCCGATGATTTACCGCTAAATGTATCGCGCGAAATATTGCAATCTAATCCTTTGGTTGATCGAATCCGCAGTGGCTCGGTTAAGAAAATTCTTGGGCTTTTAGAGAAGATGGCTAAGAATGACAAAGAAAAATACCAAGAATTTTGGGATCAATTTGGTCGTGTTATGAAAGAGGGTCCTGCTGAGGATAACGGCAATAAAGAAGCGATCGCCAAACTTCTTCGCTTTAGTTCGACACAAAAAAATTCGGAAAAAGCAACCACATCGTTAGAAGAGTATGTGGCAAGAATGAAACCTGATCAAAAATCAATTTATTATGTGACGGCCGATAGTTTTAGCGCAGCAAAAAATAGCCCGCATTTAGAAATATTTAACAAAAAGGAAATCGAAGTAATCTTAATGCACGACAGAGTTGATGAATGGATGATGTCGTATCTGCAAGAGTTTGACGGTAAGTCATTTAAGTCTGTTTCCAAAGGTCAAATCGATTCGGATGAGTTAGCCGATAAGGAAGAAAAAGAAGAGGCTGAAAAAGCACAGGAAGAGTTAAAACATGTGCTTGAAAAAATGAAAAAAACCTTGGGTGATCGTGTTAAGGAAGTGCGTGTCAGTCATCGTCTCACTAATTCACCCTCTTGCTTAGTTGTCGATGATGGTGAAATGGCGATTAATTTACAAAATATCTTAAAACAGGCTGGTCAAGATGTGCCTGGTGTATCGCCAATCATGGAAGTTAATGCAAATCATATTTTAGTGAAACGATTAAATCAGGAGACTGATCAAAAGAAACTTGAGGAATGGACTCATATTTTATTTGATCAAGCCTTATTGAGTGAAGGCGGTCAATTAGATGATCCAGCTCAATTTGTTGGACGTCTAAATGACATGTTTGCAGGTTTTGCTAATACTCAGTAGTGAGTGTTTGGTAGAACCAAGGCAACGTTGCAACTTAGCCTCATTAAGGCGGTATCAGTAATCGAAGCTCATCTTAGGGGCACCTCTAATTGTGTCTATTTGCACGCTGGCGGCGTTGTCGAACTTTTTAAAATGCGGGGTCGCGCAGCAATAAACTGTGGCTTTAAAAAGCTCTCCGCCTTGCCAGCGCACAAATATTCTAATTTTTAGAGGTGCCCTTAATGTCATGAGCGAGCTAAATAGTTGAGTTACGCAGATCCCACACATCCTGCGGAAGTTCTGGACACCAAGGTGGACTGATTCAATTTTTACTGAATTTTAAAACCGCGCGTTTTTAGCGGTAAATTGCCTATTTACTGCTTGAGATCAGCCAAAACTAGTCTATATTTGAAGCAACAGATTCGAATCTATTTTTAGTCGAGCTTAGTCTGGATTGTTTTGGGAATAAAAAAAATTTTATATAAAACAATAAATTGGAACTTTATTAATAAATAGGTATAAGTATGAAATCTAAACCTGGACGACGTATCTCTGATCTTTCTCCTCAATTCGCAACTGTAGTCGGTGCTTCAGCTGTTTTTATTGGCAAAATTGCTGGCGAAGGTAATTTCGAAATATACGGCAGTGTAGAAGGTGATAGTGATATTAAGGGGACTTTGGTGTTGCATGAGTCTGGCTATTGGAAAGGCAATGTATTAGCCAAAAATGCCGTTATCGCAGGTATAGTGGATGGCGATATTATGGCGAAAGAAAAGCTTGAGTTAACTTCTACGGCGCAAATTAAAGGTAATGTTGTTGGTGGCATTGTGGCGATAGCAGAAGGTGCGGTATTCGATGGAGAAATTCATATTACTAAGAAAGAGCATATTAAGTTTTTTAAAGAAAATCGAAATGGCATATTTGAAGAGGCAAAGAAGGTAGAAGAGCCTATGAAAGCCGAAAAATAGCGATTTACACCTGATTTAGGAAGCTCTGAACAATTCGTCCCTGAATTGTCAGAGTACGACAAGAAAAAAATGCGATTTTTTCTTGTCTCACAAAATCAATTGCTTAGTGCAATCGATTTTGGCGACACTTCCCTGTGTTGTAGGAAGCTCTGAATTAATCAGGATTTCCTTAAATCTTCATATTGTTAACTTGGACATTACCGTCGATTGTAAGTGAGTTATACTGTATCGCCTAAGTATAAATTAAATACGAACGAATTGGTGTTTTTATGTCTGAGCGTGAAAAAACTAAACCAGAAAAAAGTAGTCCAGAGAAAATAAGACCAGAAAAAATAAGAATAGACAAGTGGCTGTGGGCAGCTCGTTTTTACAAAACTCGATCTGCTGCCGCAACGGCAGTGACTGGTGGTAAAGTCCATATCAATAAGCAACGTGTCAAACCTGCTCACCTTGTTCAGCGTGGCGATACATTAAAAATTTCAAAAAGTATTTACGAACTCATCATAATTGTTGATGATCTGTTAGAGCGTCGAGGGCCAGCCAAAGTAGCTCAAACGCTCTATACAGAAACGGAAGAAAGTATCGTTAAGCGTGAAGAAATGCGTGAGCTAAACAAAATGAGTTCACAGTATATTGGTACTCCTAATCGACGGCCAGATAAAAGACAGCGTCGAGAAATTATGAAAATTCGTAAAAGCTAAATGAATATGCGAAGCGCACAATAACTTGGTTCTGTACCCCGTCTCTTCACGACTGCAGGGTTGGATCTAAATTCAAGCACAGTGTTCCAACAGAAAAAAGTGTTTTTACGCATATGCGAGACGTACATGAGCCGATCAAAAAAAGCTAAATCGAAAAAAACAACGTCAAAAACAAAGGCTGTTGCCAAAAAAAATATAACTAAGAAAAAGGCAAGCTTAGCAGAATCAAAGAAGAAAACAGCTAAAAAACCAATCACCCCCAGTTTAACAGTTGATATTATTATCGAAATGTCGAATGAAAAAATCGTGCTCATTGAACGTAAATTTAAACCTTATGGTTGGGCGTTACCCGGTGGATTTGTTGACGTTGGTGAAACCGTTGAGGATGCAGCAATTCGAGAGGCCAAAGAAGAAACGAGTTTAGAGGTTAAATTAGTAAAGCTTTTAGGTGTCTATTCAGATCCATGCCGAGATACTCGAATGCATACCGTTAGCGTTGTATATATAGCAACGGCAAAAGGCACGCCCAGGGCTGCCGATGATGCGAAAAACTTAAAGTTATATTCACTCGATAGACTTCCTGATTTAGCATTTGATCACGCTAAAATTCTGGTCGATTATAGTATGAGCTAGCAGTCTGTCGGACATAGTTCGCTCATTGCGCCCCGCAGTTAGTGATAATGTTTCATTAAACGCTATTAGCATGGCGCCAATCAATTGAATGTCGATTTGGGACATGAAACTAGCACTTGGCTTACGCCCGTTAATAAACAGAAAAATCGCAAGATTATTCACTATCATGATTAGAAGAATCTAAAAAGAATTCGTCGTTGCGAGAAATACTCGTTGAGCATTTCGTGGCAATCTCCTAAATTCAATGACTTAGCTTACGAGATTGCGTCACCTGCTGGGCAGTCTCGCAAAGACGGGAAGTGTGGAGTAAGATCCGGTCATTCAATTACTATTACACTTAGAGATAAAATATTTGTGGTACAGCAGTTGAGGCGTGTCTTGTCTCTACGAATTTATACTTAATTGTTCTAAGGGTCAATGTGAGACTATTAATCCGACTCGTCGTCATGAGCAACTGAAGGTTGTGCAGTGATCCGCCTAAGCGTCCAGAGCAAGCGAAGCTTGCGTGGGATCTCGTAAATTCAATTGTTTTGTATATCAAAATGGTTAGGAGATTGCGACGTCGTGCTCACTCAGCACTCCTCGCAATGACGAGTGTACGAGCACAAAAAAGCCCGGGATTAACCGGGCTTTTTTAATAGCGATCTTACTTACGGAAATTACTGTCGTAAGCCAGGGCCATTAATTTTTAATCCATTACTCATGTAAGAATGGAAGTATTCAAGAGCTGTATACTCAGCCGACTGAATTTTTAATGGTTTCGCACGAACCTGCTTATTACAACCTTTGTAACGACGTTGAATAGTACCAAATCCTCGTGCAGCGCCGGTTTTACCCTTAGCTTCAGATTTTTTAGCCCATTTTTTACGCCATACAGGGAAGTGAGTAACCTGTCCTAATGCTGGACTTAACAAGTTACCACGAACCATATTTCCTGCGTTGAAAATGTGACAATCGGCACAAGAAAAGTTTAACTGACCACGTTTAGCGTAGAAATGACGTTTACCACGATTATAGATTTTTAATGATCGTGGATCTTTGTCGATTTTTACACGAAGCTTTTTACCGCGAGTAGTGTACGCCATGTAAGCAGATATAGTTGCTAACTTGCCTTTACCCCACTTAAGTTTTTTAGCTCCGTTCTTAACGCGACAATCGTTAATAGCAGATTCCAGAGTTACCACTTTACCTTTGCGCTTGTCAAAGTATGGGAACTTATGACGGATACGAATACCGCCTTTTCTGAAACAGCTAGATACTGATTTTCCGTTTTTGAACTTTTTGTAGAAAAGTTTCTTACCAGCTTCTAAACCATCGGTATAGGGTGGTGCGAAATCTTCCCAGTCTTGCCATGCTGCGCGGCGGTCTGCATCCAGTGCATAAATACCGTCTTTGTACGACTTGAACTTAACTTTAGGAAAACGTTTTTTAAAGTACTTACGAAATTCCTTCAAGTCAGATCTAGGCGACGCGAGCAGGGAGAATGAGCCGAAAGCGATACTAAGTGCCGCAGCTACTGTTATGAATTTCTTCATGGACTTGACTCCTCTTATTCTTCTGATTCGCAATGGGCGATTATTTAACAGCTGTCTCGATTGAGTCTTTTACACCCTTGTTATCGTTCCAGCTAATGATAATTTTATCGCCTTTTTTGCCGCCTTTGTAAGTAAAGTGCAATAAAGGGTTTTTAGATACCGCAGGTCCCCAGTTGGCGGTTAGTACTGTATTTCCGCCAGTAGATACCGTTAGTTCTTCGATAAAATGTGCAGGTATTTTCTTACCTGACTTTTTGTCTTTACGAAGACCAGTTTCCATCGGATGACTGATAATCGCTTTGACTGTCGTAACGCCACCTTTGTTGGTCGCTCTTGCTCTATTTTTAGCCATATTCTTGTCCTCTTAATGAGTTAAGGCAATGTAGCGATTAACCGCCACAACCACCAATAGTCACTTTCACTTCACGTTTCGCTGTGAACAGTTTGCCGTCTGAACGAACCACTGCGTGGACGTTTGAGGTTTTACCGATCTTGATACGTGTGCGAATAAACGCATTTGTGTTAGAGGCCATAGAAAAATTGGCTGCCAAAGGTTGTCCGTTCTTCTCAACTAAAATGCTCATTGAGTCAACTTTAGGTAAAGATGATTGAACGGTGATGCCAACTTCTGCGCCGTTTTCAGCAATTGGTGGGGCAGTAATTTTAATCGCGCCACTGTTTGCCATAGATGAACTGCCAAGTAATTTTTTAACAGCGTCATCAACTTTCTTTGATGTGAAGGCTTTTTTATTCCACTTAGCGAAAACTGCTTGTGGACTTAGAAGACCTGCTCCAGCTGCAATTCCAGCTAAGCCTGCTCCTAAACTGCCTTTTAACAAAGTTCTACGTTTCATTATTTTATACTCCTAAACCACGTTAGCCTTATTATTAAAGTGTGTGGACGAATTCCACGATCAAATCAATGTCCTTGTCAGAAAGGATCTTATGCTTCCCGAAAGGCGGCATAGAGGTGTTAGGATTCCGTTTTGCAGGATCCGCGATTTGCTCTCTAAGTTGTTTTTTTGTAAAACGTTTCATACCCATTAATGGTGGTCCCATATTGCCAGCTAACTTACCACCTTTAATTTGGTGACAAGCAAGGCAGTTCCCTTTCTTTTTATTGAAAGTGAGTTTCTTGCCTTCCGATATAGCTGATGCTACCGAGGTTGAAACGGGTGCTAGCGCTAAGCTACCGAGTAATGTTACAACCGATGCTATAGTTGTAACCATATTTGCGGTTTTCCGCATGGTACCCTCCTCATTGTTATATGATCAACAGATTTAGAATAAAGTTAATATTACAGCCTTAATCTATTTCCGTTTTCGTTATATTAATCACAAAGTTGGATTTAGTTTAAAGAATTACTGCTTATTATGCAGATTATGACTAGCATACTGATTCATATAAGAATGGCAAGAAAAATGTCACTATTTTTTGAAGTGTATTAATGCTTGCTAATATGTTAATTAGATATTTCTATTGAATATCAGCACCTAATGGGATTTTTTGTGGGATTTTTTGCTCTTAGTTTCATGTTTTAGCTGGCTTAGTCGGGCTGAAATTTTCGCTGCTAAAAAATTGTTAATATTTTTTACTTGACTGGCTTTCGTCAGCTGGCCAATAGCCGCTTTGGTATATCCATTAAGATAGTAGAACTCTGCTTTGTGTAGATAGGCTTCACCTAAATATCCTGATCTTGCAGACGCGAGTGCGTAAAGATTATGCATTTCCGCATTAAATTTATTTTCCGGATCATTTGCTAAATATTTTTGAAAAACTTTGCGTGCTTTTTTTACTTTGCCAAGATGCAGCATGGCGTCGCCATAATAGTAAATGATAGCGGAGCTTTTAGGGAAAAAATCGAGAGCAGTATCGTAAATCAATTTAACCCGTTTTGATTGTTTTTGACCCAACGCAATATCAGCCTGAGCAATTATATAGGCTAATCTCGCCGGATCATTGATTAATAATGGTTGAAGTACTTTTGTCGCAGCAGCGTAGCGACGAGATTTAGTTAACGACAATACTAAACCGTATTTGTACGCGGCTATATTATAACGTGTCATTTTCAGTTTAGTTTTATTTGTTTTTACTGTTTTGAGTTTTTTCTTATATGCGATCGCTGTCTTTAATTTATTCCTAAAATAATTGCTCAGTTTTTTGCCTGGATTAGATCTAAGGACTTTAATGCGAGATTTGATTAGGTAAAAATTAATACTGTTCTTTGCTTTATATTTAATCGAAGTACTTATTCTGTTTGTCGCTTCAGCGATTCGGTTAGCTGACACTGGGTGAGTTCTTAAAAATTCTGGCACTAGGGTGCCGTAACTACCTGAAGCATCTTGCATACGACCAAAAAACCGAGGCATGGCATGCGGGTTAAAGCCAGAGTCTATTAAAACTTGCATGCCGATGTTATCGGCTTCTTTTTCATTTGATCGAGTGAAGTTTAGTGCTGCTTGCGCGCTACCGGCGGCAGAGCCAACAAATGCCGCTTTTTGCAGTTCTTTGTCACCAATCAATAGCGCTGCCAGTACTGCAACGGTTGAAATGAGTGTGTGGCGTCGTCGAGCTTCAAAAAAACGAGCAATGTGGTGTTGTGTTACATGAGCGACTTCGTGGGCGAGCACGGCTGCAAGTTCACTTTCAGTTTGTGCAATATTCATTAATCCTGAATGAATGCCAATGACGCGTCCAGGGGCGGCGAATGCGTTTATGGTGTGGTCTTTAATAATAAAAAAGTGAAATTTTTTGCCGGCATCATCACTATTGGAGGCGAGTATATTGCCAAGCGAATTTATATACTCAGTGACCAGCGGATCTTCAAAAACTTTTTTCTTTCTTTTTAAATAACGTACCAGCCTAGTTCCTATCGAGTTAGCCATACTGGGGGTAAGCACATTGCTTGAGCTGTCGCCAATGTCAGGTAAGTCGCTTGCCGCCTGTGCATTGACTGCAAACAAAAAGCTTAAGGTAATAAAAAAGAATAAATTTAATTTTTTAAACATAGTTTTCGCTTTAAAAACATTGTTGTTTCATCATGGATTGAAAATGAAACAGTCATAATATGAATTGCGTAGATCGAAAATTTTAAAGAGCTACCTAATGTCATCGCTTGCATGACTACGGCATTTTCATCCATATATAACAGTATATGTTAGTAATGTTATCTTAGTCTGAAAGTTGATGATATTAGTTCCCTTAAAGTTTTACCTGTTTTTTACAATTCTTCAATTAGAAACCCAAGCTTTCATGCATGCCCCCAGCATATCCCTTAAGATAGAACCGTATTTTGTTCGAAAAATTTCTAAAAGCGCTGTTATCTTGTATACCAGAGATTTACCCAAGGATGAATTCACTGATATTGGCTGCCTTCTTTAAGAATGAATTCGAGGTAAGCTTGCCGGTTATTTAGCTAGCTAATAGGGGCTTAAACGGATTACCGGATTGAATTGGTCGAAACGGTTGACAAATATACCATTATATTATCAAATACTAATATATTAATTTACGGGGTTAGGTACTTGTAATGACAGCAGTGAACGAGATTAATGGAGTTGAATTAAAGCAATGGATGGATGCTGAAAGATCTTTTCAGTTACTCGATGTGCGGACTTCTGAAGAAATGCAACAAGCGATGATTCCTAAGGGAAAACCTCTTGAAATCAATAATATAGATTCAGAGATGGTAAAAATCACCAAAGATGAAGAGCTCGTTATCTATTGTAGAAGTGGCATACGTTCATACCAAGTTTGTGAGTATTTACTTAATCTAGGTTATTCTAAAGTTTACAACCTTTCTGGCGGTATAATTGACTGGTATAATAAGGGCTTTAGCTTAACTGATGCAGCAAATTCGAATTTATCCATTCAAACTGGGTAACTTTGAGTAGTTTTAGTGGCGCTATTATCCACTAATTTTTTGACTGTAAGTCAAGACAATTTTTAGAGATAAATAAATTATTGGCTTGTATAATCAATTTTTTATGTAATCCTGTTTGCTTCTGAGCATCGGGACTGGGTATCATATAAGAGTTGTATTGAATACTAATATCATGATGGTCATTATGGCTTCACATGATTTGATTTTTTAAAACATTTAAAAACAATATAAGAGGATCTAAAAATGTCGAATTTTGATCAAGAGCTAGATGCGAGTGGATTAAACTGTCCATTACCTATCTTACGTGCTAAAAAATCACTTGCTAGCATGGACGTAGGCCAAACTTTGCATATTATTGCTACAGACCCAGGTTCAGTTAAAGATTTCGAAGCTTTTTCTAAGCAAACTGGTAATGAGTTAGTTGAGTCTCGCGAAGATGCGGGTAAATTTTATTTTTTAATTAAGAAAAATAGTTAATCAATAATTTAATTCAAAATAAATAGACAAGAAGTAATAGCCAATGTCAGAAAAAAAACTAGCAATAATTGCAACTAAGGGAACGTTAGATTGGGCTTATCCTCCCTTTATATTGGCTTCTACAGCGGCTGCCTTGGGTTACAAAACGCAAATATTTTTTACGTTTTATGGTTTGCAACTCTTAAAGAAGAATCTTGATCTTAAAGTTTCTTCTTTGGGTAACCCTGGTATGCCAATGCCAATGAAAATGGATAAGTGGTTTCCAACAATGTTTCAGGCCTTGCCCGGCATGGAGTCTATGATGACTGTCATGATGAAGCGAAAAATGAAGCAAAAAGGTGTAGCGAGTTTAGATACTTTGCGAGAACTTTGCGTGGAAGCGGAAGTGGAATTTATAGCCTGTCAAATGACAGTCGATTTATTCGATATGAATACTAAAGATTTTATGGATGGCATTGATTATGCTGGAGCCGCGAGTTTTTTTGAATTTGCAGGCGACTCTGATATTACTTTGTTCATATAAAATTTAGTTAATTTTAAATTGTCCGACCAAATCATTTAGCCTGTTTGCTAAGTCAGATAACTCGCTCGTTCCGCGAGCGGTTTGCTCTGCGCCGTGTGCAGACTCTTCACTAATGCTGTTAATTGTTTCAATATTACGATTAATCTCGTCCGTGGTGGTATTTTGTTCTTCAGCGGCTGCCGCAATTTGTATAGTCATTTGATTTATGTTTTGCACAACACCGTGAATGAGTTCGAGCGAGGTACCGGCGTTTTCCGCTTGTTCAACACTTTCTTTCGCAGCGGCTTGACCGCGTTCCATGGCACTGACTGCATCGGATGTGCCTGATTGAACACGTTCAATCATTTCTCTAATTTCTAAGGTGGATACGTGCGTGCGCGATGCGAGCGTTCTCACTTCATCAGCCACAACCGCAAAACCTCGGCCTTGTTCACCTGCACGTGCTGCCTCAATGGCCGCGTTTAATGCGAGCAGGTTGGTTTGCTCGGCAATGCCGTTAATGACATCGAGTACACTGCCAATTCTTTCGCTGGATTCAGATAAATCCGCTATGACCTGGGCGGCTGATTCAACTTCTTGAGATAAGTGACGAATACTGCTGACCGTGCTGGCAACAACCGCTTTGCCTTTCTCAGATTGTTCACGACCCTCATTCGCGGCGTTTGCAGCTTCTTGAACATTTCGCGATACTTCAGATACGGTGGCTACCATTTCATTCATGGCAGTGGCTACTTGTGTTGTTTGTGATCGTTGTTGTTCTGATTGATTGGATAACTCTCGACTGAAGGTGTTTAGTTGTACGGTTTCTTTACTTAAGTACTGTACTTCAGAAACTATTATTTCGATCATGTTGCGAATTGATTCAACAAACACATTAACGCCAAGCTTAAGTTGGTCAATTTCATCATTGCCATTAAGAGGCAAGGTCACTGTTAAATCGCCATTGCCTTGGGCTAGACTATTCACTAAAACGGTTGTGTCTTTTAGTGGGTTTAGAATGTATTTTCTAAATAATATAATCAATAGTCCGGTAATCATCGCCATGATAGCTAAGGCAGTTCCACCCATAATCGCAAAAAGACGCGTCATGGATTCTTTCGATGACTCGTTCACTTTTTTAATCGCATTGCTAATGCGTTCGTTACTGATTTTGGCACCTTCATTCACTGATTTAGTCGACATGCCCAGGAGTACATAACCGAGCGTGTCACCATCATTTTTAATGGTATATCGGCGTTCAACTATGTGTGAAAGATCTTTGGGTTTTTTATAATCCGTCATTGCCGATTTGCCATCCGGTTTAATAAAAGTGGCGTAGACTACATCTGTATCTTTTGCCGCTTCGAGCTGAAAAGCCTTTAGACCGGTAAAATCATAGGAAATAATTAGATCGGGAGAAGTTTTAGCCATAAATCGACCGACACTGTCTGCTTTGGAATTTAAGGCATTCAATAAAGCTGCTTTGGCGCGTTGCTGTTCTACCGAAAAAGCAACTTTAGAAATTTTTGTCTGTTCCTTGCTAGATTGCTTTGCTTCATTAATTATAAAAACACCGCCTATGCCAATGGCAATCATCGTTCCGACCAAAAGAGGTGGAATGAATTTAAATGACAGGTTTAAGTTCTTAAGTATATTCATATAAACAACCGTTTCCTACAGCGTTTCATTATAGCTTTAGATTCACTTAAATTAGCCATCCTTGGCCGTATGTATCCATTGTTGATTCAAGAATTAATATTTTTCGCCAACCGCGTATTCAGTGATTGCGCGTACTTTTGCGAAATCAGCGTCAACTGCTTTATGAAATCCTGTCACTTTAGCTGATTTTAATATTGCTTTACCAGCAGGCGAGGAAGCAAGCGCGACCATAACGTCTTGGACTTTTTTAGCTTTTGCTGCATCGAAGCCTTTACTGACCGCCCAAGTTAGGTGAATAAACGGATCGCTATTAGCTAAGGCTAACATTTGGCCGATATCAATTTTTTTCTTTACACCACCGATTTTAAGAATGATATCTCCAGAGCCTGAGGCATTTGCTGCTTTATTGTAGGTTGCAATGACAGCGCTAGGTGGGTTTTTAGCAAATTTGACTTTATAGTCTTTGCCCGCAATCAAACCATTCTTTTTTAATATCCAAGTTGGCGCGATATAGCTACCCATGGCTTTTGGTCCACCACCAAATAAAATGGTTTTACCCTTAAGGTCAGCAACAGATTTAATGCCGCTGTCTTTACGCACGGTCAGTTGCCCACTGACTAATTTCGAGCCTTTTTCTTCATTGGTAATAATGACTTTGTAGCCAAATTCTTTGTGGCTCTTTATATAGTGATATTGGTTGTAATGTACAATGTCGAATTTACCAGATTTTACACCAGCCCAAAAAGCTTTAAAATTTTTCGGGATAATCATAACTACTTTTTCGCCTAACGCTTGTTCCAACTTCACTTTAAGCGGTTTAAAAGCCTTGTGAGTGACAGCAACAGGGCGGCGAGGGAATATACCCATAACAACATCAGCCCAAGTTGGAATCGAGCCCATCAAAGTAATTGTGACGAACATCCAAGCCGAACATTTCTTTAAATTCATTGTTAACTCCTGACACGCAGATTTATGTGGAATAACTTCAACCCTGAGTCGGCAAATTCCGAGCTGACTTTAGTGTTTACTAAATAGTTTTAACACTTAATTAGGCTAAAAACTTAACTGAGGCAATTACTATGCAAACTACGTGCAAAGTAGTGGTTTTAAATTGCTAGTTTTTACTTGGCAATAGCGAAACAATAATTTGCATGTGGGATTAGCTATTGATGTGGGTCATATGCCTAAATTTAACTAGATGTTTATGAGGAGATGATGGACTAACGAGTTACCAAGCTAAAGCATTAATTAACTTTACCGATAATATTGGACTAATGAGTGATTATCATGGGAATAGGACGGAAGATGACTGATAAAAAGAAATCAGGTGGGTCGAGCGTGATTCGTAAGCTCTATGTTTGCTTTTTTATTGTGGGAATATCAGCAGGACTGGTTTTTCCAGTTGTCGTTAAGCTATTGTATGGCGACATTGTCACGATGGGATTTTGGCTACTTTGCGTTGGCTTTGGGGCAGTATTTGCGCTAGCAAATATTATGGCAGTCAAGGCTTTCCTACTTAATAAGCTCAAAGAAGTGGTTCGAGTAGCGAATGCCTTTGCGGAAAAAGATTTATCACAGCGTTGCGAGTTTGCAAGTAATGACGATATTGGTGCGATTGTATCCGGTATGAACCACATGGCTGAAGACGTACATTATAGTATCGGTATGGTTGAGGAAGCGACTAATCGTTTAGCTGATGCAGCAAGGAGAGTTTCAAATGTTAGCGCTGAGACTGATCGTTGTGTGACTAGTCAACAAACCGGAACAGAACATGTCTCCAGCGCAATGAATGAGATGGCACAAACCGCTCAGGAAATGAGTTCGAATGCACAATCAGCAATGGAAGCTATGATGAGTGCGTCAAAGGAAGCGCAAGAGGGCGCACTAGTAGCAACTGAGGCTATAGGCGGAATTGACAATTTAATTAAAAAAGTCTCTGAAGCTGCGACAGTGATCGCAAAGCTCAGAGAAGACAGTAACAATATTGGTACGGTGCTTGATGTGATTCGAGGTATTGCCGAGCAAACAAATTTACTAGCACTGAATGCGGCTATTGAAGCTGCTCGAGCAGGTGAGCAGGGCCGAGGCTTTGCTGTCGTTGCCGATGAAGTTCGAACTTTGGCAAGTCGTACTCAGAAATCAACGGAGGAAATTCAAGATATGATCGTCAGTTTACAAACTAACAGTAATGCTGCTTCCAAAGTCATGGAAGATGTCAATAGCCGAGGTGTTTCTGGTTCAGACCATGTTGAAAAAACGGCAGAGTCATTGGC
>QIKQ01000001.1 GCA_003233075.1 Gammaproteobacteria bacterium | reverse complement strand
GAAGAATAGTTAAAAGCAATATCTAAATATGGAATTCTCTAGCCTAACTATTTCTCTGCTAATTATCGTTTGCATGTTCACCTATTCCTTTGAAATAGTTTTCGGGCTTGCAGGAACCATTATGATGTTATTCATAATGTCTTTTCTAATTCCTGAGAAGACGCTAGTTATTTATTCTACCCTGCCTCAAATTATGGTCGCAGTTATCGGCCTAGCTCGCTCCCCTAAAGTGGTCGAAATTAAAGTACTCGCTAATATAGTCAGTTTTGCTTTTATCGGTGCAATTATAGGCTATATTCTTTTTCAACAATTTTCAGTTGAGCAATTTCATTATTTACTGGCAGGCGCAATTACTGTTTTTGGCATATATCTAGTCTTAGCTCCTCAAATTATACGCTTTAGTCCAATTTTTACCCGTCTCTTGGATTTCAGTGCAGGTATTTCACAAATGTTATTTGGCATTAGTGGGCCGATTATGATGGCGCGACTATTAAGCACCTACGATAATAAAACACTCATTCGAAACTATGCATTAGCATTTTTTCTTAGCCTAAACTCGGTTAGACTAACCAGCTATATAATTGATGGCTCAATTACCGAACCTATTTTCAATTTAATGCTTATTTCGGCGCCTTTCTTATTTCTTGCTTTGTGGTTTTCCAACCATTTACATTTTAAAATTAATGAGAAAATGTTTAGAAAAGTGGTATCCTGGATAATATTATTAGGTGGTATTATATTACTGAGCAATTCTCCAAACTAAATAAAAATAAATGCCATGATTAGCCTTTCAATTCGGTCTGTACACAAAATATCTTGCTATTAATTACTGAATTTAGGGCACCTTTAAAGCTAGCCGTGGCATGCCAAACAGGTGATATAGACTATGCTACTTGAAATTAAAAACTTAATAGACCCCAAGCAATTAACAATAATGCGCGCAGCGCTGTCTGGCGGCGTGTTTATTGACGGATCGAGCAGTGCGGGTAAATCGGCTGCAAAAGTAAAAGTAAATACTGAAATAGATCAGAATTCAGAAATGGGACAACAACTAGCCAAAGTCATGGTTGGTAATTTATACGCTAACCAACAGTTTAAAGATGCCTGCTTACCGCATAAGATTGCCCAACCCCTATTCTCTCGATATCAACAAGGCATGAAATACGGTGAGCACATTGACGACCCAGTCATGGGCGACCAAGCCCGATTACGATGCGACATAGCGATGACTCTATTTATTAGCGACGCAAATGAATACGAAGGTGGTGAACTAAGTATTCATACAACTTTCGGCATACAAAATATCAAACTGAATGCAGGTAATCTAATATTGTATCCCGCCTCTAGCCTTCATTCGGTAAATGAAGTCACCTCAGGTGAGCGCTTGGTAGGCGTTACTTGGGTACAGAGTATGATTGCAGACACACAAAAACGCGAAATACTTTATGAATTAAGCCAAGCTAGAAACGAATTGCTTTTTAGCGAGCATAACCTTAAGGATAGTACCGTTAAGCAGGTTGATCATGCTTATACAAATCTAGTACGGCGCTGGACCCAAGTTTAATTAGTATCTCAATAAAATTCTTATTTCTCCCATAATTCAGGTGCTTGGCAATGTTCCGTGAAATACTTTTAACCACTAGTGCTTACTAATTACAATACAATAAATATTTATAAACAAGTATTGCCAATATATTCTAATCATCGTTATAATCTAGCTATATTGCAGATATCATTCAAGTCTTGTCATTATTCTGACCCTAAGCTTGGCTTATTTTCAAAGATATAAAATTTTATTGTGAAGTAAACTAAGGAATTCAATGCATATTTTTAAAGTCAAAAGCCTATTTACATTAACAAGCGTATTACTGACTAGTCTGCTATTTTTCCAAACTTCTTTAGCTTTAAAATCTACAAGTAATTTTAATGAGGAATATACTTCAAAACTTCAAGAACAAGCTTTATTGGACGAAGCTCGTGAATTTGATAAAAAGAAAATCAAAGATAATTCAATATTTACGGATAAAACCGTCAATCAATATCTGCAATCAGTCATGAATAAAGTTTATCCAGAATTTAAAGACAAAATAAGAGTACGGATTTTAAATGACCCTAATTTAAACGCGCTTGCCTTATATAACGGAAGTATTTACTTTAATTTAGGCTTACTAGCACGTCTTGATAATGAAGCACAGTTAGCAACAATACTCGCTCATGAGGGTGCGCATTTTATTCATAAACATATTTTACATCACAGACGCAAGCTTAAATTAGAATCAGAAATTCAAGTACAAAAAGGCGCTGGTGATAGAGCAGTCGACATTGCCGCTAAGTATCTATCAGGTTTTTCTCGGGATCTTGAGCGTCAAGCTGATAAATACGCATTTTTTAGAATGAAAAAAGCAGGCTATGATATAAGACAATCACCTTACGCTTTTAAAAAAATGTTAGCTGAAGCGAAAGCAAATAACAGCAAACAATCAGGCTCCTTTTCATCACACCCAAATCTTATTGAACGAATTGCAAGTTATAATGCGCTCATTTTAAAGCATAAATCTATTTCTGGACACATTGGCAAAGAGGCATATTTAAAAAATACACAGTCAATGCGTATTGCGGATCTAGAATTAAATTTATCCTACGCTCGATATGGCAGCTTAATATTAATTTTAGAAAATAAGGAGCAATTTGTTAAATACCCAGCTTATGCGCCTTATTATTTAGGAGAGGCCTACCGTCAGCGGAATCAACAAGGCGATCAAACCAAATCTTACCTTGCTTATTTGGATACTATCAATAAAGTTCCAAACTTCGCTCCCAGCTATCGAGCCATCGGCATATATTATATGAAGAAGAAACGCTACCAGGACGCCAAAAAGTCATTTATTAAATTTCTAGCACTTGCACCTAATCACAAAGATGCTGCTTATGTACTACAATACTTGGCCAATATTAGGAATAAGTAAAATGCGTCTATCAAGCAGTTCACGTCAATTAATTATAATAAGCTTAAGCTGCCTTATTTTAGCGGCTTGCAACCATTTTAAAGCGAAAGATACAAATGAGAAAAAAAGCCAAGTTACAGGACCAAAAAAGAAGTTTACAGTCAAATTACCTACAGATTGGATTCGCAAAATAAGCGATCGTAAATCCGTGACCGCATCAAAAGACGGATCAGAATATCAACTCATTCGTGTCAGCTATTTAAGTCATAAAAAATCTTTTAAAACAATCAAAGAAAAGTCGAATGCTGACATGTTGCCATCGGAGCTGGCCGAGCTAATGATTGCTAAAATTAGAAAAAGCAAATTGACTCGATACGCTCGTATTATTGAAAACAAACCTGCGTCGATCGGCGGAAAAAAAGGCTTTCGGCTCAAACTATCTTTTAAGTCACCGCGGGGAGAAAAATACTTACGTGAAGTTTATGGTGTTACTGCAAAAAAAGGTAATTACTTTATAATTTACCAGGCACCAGCGAAACGTTACTTTAAGCAACACAAAGGTGATTTCAATAAGACGCTAGAAAGCTTTAGATTAAGTAAAAAAACAAAACAATTTTAGTCTTGCTTGACCTCATCTCACTTGTTGCCGCCAATATATCTAAGGCAGCAACTTTCGAGAATGACATTTGATCAATGACTATTCTACTTTAACCCGCCCAATGTTCCGATAATTTGCATTAACTCAGCTTCTGATTTTGCACTTTCAAGTCTTGCCACAGCCATCTCTGCAATCGGTAAAAATAACTGCGCCTTCAACAAACCATCGGCTACTTGCGATTTAGCCTGCTGAATATTTTTCTTGGCTTCGATCATTAATGTTTGCCAAGCGACTTGCATCGCTATTGGAATCCATCGGTCTTCAAATTTAACCCAGCTCTCTTCTTTTACTTTAGTCGAACCTGAATTTGTCGTTAACTTTATTTCTTTGTCGTTTACACTTTTAACGCTAAAGTTAAAACTTTTTAGTTTGCTCGTATTTGTAGATACAATTGGACTGCTAGCCGCCAATTGCTTGTAAATTACGTTCATATGTTTTACTAATAATTTTTCAATATTAAGATTTTTTAAATTTTTGTGATGTCCTAAATCGCTTTCGGCTAATTCAGTAATGACTACAACCACTAAATCGTACCACTTGCTTGCAGGATCCTCATCGCTGCCTAACAATATTTTTTGCATATGCGGCGGAATTGACTTATTCAATTGCGGACCTATCAGCTTCAAGAATACCGCTTTATTGCTTTTCATCACTTTACCGATTTTTCCTAAAAGCGCTACTGCTCTGTTGTAGGTGCCTTCATCAATAAGTTCTGAACTTAATTTAACTAATTGCTGAACATCAGATTTGTAACTTTTAGGCATCGCTTGCCATAATGTCTCCGTTTTGTAATCAGCTAAATCCATGGTTATCTTTTTAATGGCGACTGCGGGATCACTTGGGTACGCTGCAAGTGATGAGCTTGGCGAATCGCAAGCACTTAGAAATAAAACGATCGTGGCAAGGAATGATACTAATATAATATTTGCTTTGTTTTTCAAAATAGGCTCCCAGTATTAACCCGATCGGGTAAGAATGTACATAAATTTCAAAATTAGGAAACCATAGTACACCCTAAAAAGTAAGGTTTCAAAATAATGTTATTGGTCATCAAATGAACATAAGACGCAATGAGGATATCTAATTAAAATTTAACCCCCCCTCGGTGTTTGAGCTTAACGCTTTTCAAAAACAACTTTCGTATTAAGCACACCCTCAAATGTAGCATCTACATTAATTTTACCTTGGCTCTTTTTCACTTTGCTACTGATAAGCATTTTTGGCAAAATGTTATTCACATTAATTAATTTGCTTGGGTAAGTAATCTCTAAGCTAACACGCATTGGAAAATAGCCATCTAGGTATTTTCGACGAAACGGGCCGTTTTCCAATTTGAATCCTTTAGTCGTTTTTACTAATGAGAGCACACTGGCTTTAACGCAAAGACTTGCGCCTTTCTTTACATCGATCAATTCAATCGCTTGTCCTGCTACTCTGGTTTTCGCTATTTTGCTTGATGATATTATTTTTAGGTTTTTTAATTTCCGGTATTTATAAACTACTTCTACTTTAGGAAAGGCATTCAGGTGAAAATAACATTGGTTCAACAATACCCAGCCTGTCTTTAAACTATCAGCACTTATCTTAATTTTGTTTTCCGAATGCATAACCTTGGGATATTTTTTGGCATCCAACAAAGTCAAGTCACCCAGATTGATTTTCTTCTTTGGCTTCACTGACTCTTCAGATTCAAACCATTTTGTTTTTTCTTTGTCAGTCATGTCCTTACAAAATCCATTTAGACTTAATGCGACTAACGACACTAAAGCCTCCTATTTAAATAAGTAATTATAAACGCAAGGAAACATAATGCCCCTCACAGAACCGTACTTGAAGATTTCCCTCATACGGCTCTTCAATTTAACTCACACTTTTATGTGATTGCGTAAAAGTTATGTCTAATCCGTGGTTTAGGTAATGGATAAAGCAAAAGATAATGACTCATCTTTTCCCAGTTCATTGCCT
The DNA here is from genome assembly GCA_003233075.1 of Gammaproteobacteria bacterium. GTDB lineage: Bacteria > Pseudomonadota > Gammaproteobacteria > SZUA-21 > SZUA-21 > SZUA-41. The sequence continues at coordinate 23,123 of QIKQ01000001.1, read as the reverse complement.
TTTTCTGGCTTCGTCTATTCATCCACTTCTTCGCGAGCCTGAGAGCCAGTTTGTAGAACTTATGAATCGAGCGGTAGTTCTCACTAACCCCATAATATTCATAGTGCCCTCGTAGTTTAGCGCCTAAAATCTTCCACCAGTCTTTTGTTAGCACCAGGTTTCGGACTGCTTTCAGCCACCGATTTAAATCCTTGGCTTTCGCTCTAAACTTTTTCGCACTGGTTTTCCTACCCACTTTGAAGTATCCCCTTCGAGTCGTATCGCAATAGTGCGTAAAACCCAGAAAGTCGAATGTGTAGGCTCTGCGCTTATCCCTCAGTGCATTGTGTTTCTCATAACGACCAAAACTGAATACTCTGGTTTTATCCGGATGGAGCTGTAACTGGTATTTGGCAAATCGATTTTGTAATGCTTTCAAAATTCTGTCTGCATCACGCTTCGATTGGACCAAACAGATAAAATCATCCGCATACCTAATTAGCTCCGCATAACCTCTTACATGATTTATAACGATGTCATTAAACCACTTGTCTAAGACATAGTGCAGAAATATATTCGCCAACAGTGGGCTCAAAATGCTACCTTGGGCTGTTCCTTTTTCGGTTTTAACAAGGTGATGATCATCCACGTAACCCGCTTTTAGAAATCGTTCGATTAATAATAATAGACTGCTGTCTTTTATTCTAATGCGCAAGAAATCTAACAGTAAATCATGCTCGACGTTATCAAAGAATCCTTTGATATCCGCTTCAACTACATGATTAACAGGTTGACTGCTGATGCTATCACCAATAACCTTTAATGCTTGATGAGCATTTTTATTCGGTCTAAAACCGTAGGAGAAATCAAGAAAGTCAACTTCATAAATACTACCCAAAATGCGTGCTATCCCATACTCGACTATCTTGTTTTCGATAGCCGATATACCTAAAGGTCTCACCTCAGCGTTACCTTTGGGGATGTACACCCGTTTTGATGGCAGCGGTTTATACGTTTTCTTTTTTAACTTCAACACCAAGATACCTAACTTTTTGTCCACGTCGGTTTCATACTCTGCCCAACTGACACAATCAACTCCTACGGCCTTGTTTCTATCAAGGTGGTAGTAGCAGTCTTTCAGAAATCCGACATTCAGGTGATGAGCCAGGCTCATAAACTGAAACGATCGGTTCCCTTGCGCACAAAATGATAGTGAAGATAATTTCTCTAATGTTTTATTCAGTTCAGTGTCTGACATAGTAAAAACCTATCTTCTTGCATTAAATTGCTAGTCGCTTCGAGTGGCTGTCCTTGTGCCTCAAGGGGCATTACCCTCTTTACGCCTCTACTATCAACTAGTCCGACTGCCTTACAAAGTTATTCTCTAACCTCTTCAGCTCCAAGAATAACATTCAGAAAATTGTAAGGCTCTCCCAAGTTCCAAAACAATCAATTCATCGACCCGCTACGGACTAAGATCCCGGCATCTCCAATTCAAACTCACCTTATCGCTTGTATTGGTACTGACTTCCAGGCAATGAAAACTTTGGTCAGATGCAATGTGAGAAATTTCGGGACTCTACACCTTCACGCTTTCGCATTGTGGCTGATCGACTGCCCTTACTACAGCTTCACGCTATTCATTATGTGTAGTTCGGTTTCAGGCTATTGGTTAGACTTTACCTGTGCTGGATTGGCCAGCTTGATTGCCTTAGCTTTGCTTGGCACACTCATTGTACTCTCCGTTTACTAACTTATATCTTTAATACCGCAATTCGCTCGCCAATCTAAATAGTAATACGGCAGCTATAAGCTATTGATTCATTGCCAGTTTAAAATGAAAGGGAAATAGAGCGGCATTTATATCGTTGCAATTCGCAGAGCTGCGTTGCATTTTGATTCATTAAATTAAGAACTAGCAGGTTTACTATTACCATTTTATAAGTTTTTCCTGCACTCGCAAGCTCCTGCAGGCTACCTTTATTGAACGCAGCCCGTCAGGAGGCGATAAACTATTTCTGAGTGCGAGAAAAAACAAATACTCGTTAAGAATTTAGTTATTTTTTCTTAAAATCTAATGAGACCGAATTAATGCAATAGCGCTGTCCAGATGGGGCCGGTCCATCGGGAAAAACATGGCCAAGATGTGCATTGCATTTATTGCAGTGAACTTCGGTGCGCGCCATACCTAAACTAGCATCACGCGTTGTTGCGATGCTTTCTTCATTATCTGGATCAGTAAAACTAGGCCAGCCTGTGCCTGAATCAAATTTATTATCAGAGAGAAATAATTTATTTCCGCAACACACGCAAACAAATTCACCCTCTTCTTTTAAATCATTGTACTCGCCAGAAAAGGGACTCTCCGTGCCGTGCTTACGACAAACCTTGTATTGCTCAGGGCTGAGTTTATCTTTCCAATACTCATCGGATTTCATCTCTTCCTGATCGTTACTTACCTGGTCTGTTTTGTTATCCATATCGTCCATCGCATCACCCTATTTGTGCAAACTACAAATTGTTCGTAGCCCGGCTCTTTAGAGCCGGGGTGAATTTTAATTCAAACAAAATTTGCACTAAAATAATTTGAAAAAATATTACCGACTCTATAACTGAATTGATTTCCACCCCGGCACTAAAGTACCGGGCTACGGACCCGGGCTACGGACCCGGGCTACGGACCCGGGCTACAGAATCTGACAACGAATCTGAAATATTTTAACGATTTAATACCCGCCTTTACGACGACTCTCCGGTAACCCACCAATCCGGCCCGCCTGCTTGTCAGGTTTACCTGGAAATAAATCGTATAAATCTTTCTGGGAAATTTTGCCTCCCCAAATTGGTGTCATCGCCTTAATGATTTTTCGGTCATTAGGCTGGGCGCCATTATTGTTAGCGAATTCTTCTCTTAGAAATTTAATCACATCCCAATGTTTGTCCGTCAACTCAACACCTTCTTGTTGTGCAATGACAGCCGCCACATCTTCATTCCAATCTTCCATTGCAAGCAAATACCCATTTTCATTGGTCTCTATACTCGACCCATTTACTTCAAGTGCCATTTCAGCTCTCCTCTCTATCTGTTTTATCTAATACTGATAAATATTAAAAATTAAATACTAAAATATTTTTTAATTTTGCCTTAACTACTATTCTTTGCCAACAACTGGCGCGACTCCCTTGTGTGGGATAAATATGCCAAATCCTAATTTTTGCTGGTCACCCAAGCCCTCTTGTTGTAATCGAATTGCATCATCTCGCTCCAGATCAGCCAGCATAATGCTTCGAGTCACAATAGTTTTACCCGGAAAATTAAAACTATTTTCTCGTCCACATAACATTTTTTTAACGAGTATGTCTTTTTGTTTTAAAACGTCAATTTGACGCAACATAAATTCCTCTTCGGATTCATTGTTTTTGCAAATTATATAACGTGAAAACATTGTGCTCGACAAGACTAACGATTTCATTTGACCCTTGCCTACCACCAAGCTATAACCCGCAATATCAAGCTCCACGCCCTCAAGCTTGATTAACTCTTCAATTTTGTCTTTAGGAATTCGAATGCTAAAACGAGTCCGCTTAGAAAGATTTAAAACTTCATTTTCATTATCGATTGGTCGCATCCAACCGTTGCCTGATTCAGCAACATGAATTAAATGAATCGCAGCCTGATCTACTTTTTTCAGCCAGGGCATCGAAGCTAATATTGCCGATGTCAATGAATGTGCATGATCCAAAGGTAATTGCTTGCATTGAATACGAAAAACGAAATCAACTATGTCATCTGGAATTTGATAAGCATCATCATCGTGTGTTTCTTGCCATACCATATTAATTGACCGGTAACGCTTGATGTAGTTTTTCGCGATCTATCCACCATTCATCTTGAACAAGCACGTCAACTACATTTCTCAGTCGAATCAAAAATTTACTGGGGTCATTTAATTCCATTTTCTCAATCCAAAAATCAAATTGTTCTTTCGATTCGACATCACTGTGCCGCCGAGCCACTGCCGCTAATAATTGATTAGCGAAAAAACCTAAATTTTCTTTTTGTTTGCCTTCCGCGCGTAAATCTACAATATACAGCGCTGTGGCTGCCGCGACGGCCGCGCCATCCGCATCATCCGCGGTTTCATCTACTATGTGTTGCAACAAGCCTAAACTAAGTTCTGGGTCTATCGGATAGGTTACCGACAACCAAATTCCATGGCCTAAAGCGGCTAAAGAATTTTCGTGCTCAGATAAAAACATAATATCGCAAGCATCAGTAGCCAATTCCCATTGCTGATTTATAATTAGATCATCAAACAATGCTCTCGCGATCGACCAAGACTCCTCTTTCTTATCGAGGCCAATTTTGACTCTTGCCATTTGTAATTTTGAAATGATAACTTTAGTTGGGTCGCCATTCGCACCTAGCTCACTTAGTCTATCTTCAATCGCAATCAGCTGCGACTCAAGCGCCGCCGTAGATTGTAACGAGTCTTCACCTTCATTTAAACCCGAACCAATTTTATTATCTAAATAATCCATTTGTACACCAAACTAGTTTTCATAATTAATCGCTAACATCGCCACTAAATGCAGCCTCTAATCTATCTTCCCAATCGTCAGGTGTATCGCCAAAAGGAGGCTTCACATCCATACGAAAAAACCGTTCACCTGCTTTCGCTTTCTGGCGAACAATGGAAGATAATTCAATAAAAGATTTTAATTCCATATTTTGCAACAGTATTTCACTTAACCATAACATAACATTACCTTACTCCAACTATTCACTTCTACTTAGTCTGTCATAAAACCTGGCTCGATATATTAATCTACCTGCACCTAGGTTTCCATCTGCTTCTTTTTCTAATTTATTTTCAAGTTCATAAATCTTGGATCGATTGTGTAATACATTATTAGCAATTATTCCCTGACCTTGTGTCGGGGTATATTTAAAACAATACTCAGAACCTGAATTTAATATTTCTGTTATTTTATTTAGCGCGTATTGTACTCTATCTTCCACCTTCCAATCGATATTTCGTTTTCGAGCACTGTAACGCATATGTAGACAAGCGCTCTCAGAATCAATCGAAAACACCGGGCCCAATTGAACTGGCCTAATTTCCTCACCATTGTGTTCGTTTGGCGGGATGCTCATTACATCCGTCTGCATTAATGCTGCAATTGAATCTGGATTGTCATCGCGCAACAAAATGTACATTATTTCTGGATCAAAAAACTGGTTATCACCGCCACTTTCGCTCGTTCGGGCACAATGCATTAAAAAAGCGTTAATATTTTTTTCACTTGAATTGTAATAGCCATCGGTATGCCAACTAAGCGCTTTATTACTATAAGGGATATACGTTTTGTGTAGCTCACTATCGGGACGCATTTGAATTGATGAAATGGCATCATCACCTGCACATAAATTACCATCAAGTCGATGCAAGCCAAGGAGAAACGCGAAGTCACTTATAGTTTCTTTTGTAGGCTCCGATTCAACTTTGTAAAAGACCATATTCGCCTTAGCGGATAAATCCAGAATTTCTTTTCTCTGTTGCACACAAAAGTCATCTAAGGCTTTAATAGAAACCGTTATCTCGCTAATTTTACTTGGAAAATTAGCTAATTTTTCTTGCCGCCATAAGGCATACGCGGACTCATTTTCCAATAGAAATGGACTATTGCCCTGAGTATTTGAATGACTAATGAGTGTCTTCACACAATATTTCCGCATTTTTGATTAAATTTTTTAATCTGCATATAAATAATATTAGAGTAATTATTACCTAAACTAGGCTTCATCAGCATGCTTGTTAACTAAAAATTCAATAATTAAACAAAACCTAATTGCTACTCTTTAAAAGTTACAGCGCTTGCACTTAGTATTGCCTCGTTAGTTAAACGAGAACTTTTGCAATATCAATAATTTACCTATGCTATTTAAACTTAATCTAAGCTCTATGTGAGAAAAAATAAATCTATCACAAAAACAGTCCTCTTCATTCATATATAAAAGAGAGCAATACTGGGTATGCATCGCATCTAGCATCTGAGCAACACCACGATCACCACGTCAACTGTAAATTAACCATCGTTTAGTTGTTCTAAATTTATTAAAAATCCGTGGTAGAATGCGGCAACTGAAATTATCAGCGAGCTGATTGGGCTAAGGCTATCTAAGTCAGTTTTTAGTTGAATATCTCTTTAGAGATATAAGCATATACTAATACACCCCATCAGCAGGATTCTCTTATATAAGAGACTCTTACAGAATTCGACTTATAGTGAGATACGACTTATAAGGCTATTAGGCTTATTTGACGCTAAACAAAAAATTAACATTTTAACTCATTAAGACAATGAGTTAGAGTAATAATACTTTGAAATTACATAATTAAACCTTTGATGAAGGAGTACACGAATGGTCAAAAAGTATGAAACACCCATGCTCGACCAATTAGAAACAGGTCCTTGGCCTAGTTTTATTACTGGAATTAGAAAATTAGCTGACGAGCATCCTGATGAGCGTATCCAAGCTGTTAACAGTTCACTGCTGGGACAGTTAGAGCACTCATACGAAACTCGTAAGGGCTATTGGAAAGGCGGCACCGTATCTGTCTTCGGTTATGGCGGCGGAATTATTCCTCGTTTTTCTGAAGTAGGCGACGCATTCCCAGCTTCTCGAGAATTTCATACCCTACGTGTACAACCACCAGCAGGTAATTTTTATACCACTGACATGCTAAACCAGTTGTGTAACAGCTGGGAAAAATTCGGTTCAGGTTTGGTTACTTTTCACGGTCAAACTGGCAACATCATGTTTATCGGTTCTGACACTGAAAATATTCAACACTTTTTTGATGAAATCAACGATTACGGTTGGGACTTAGGTGGTGCAGGTCCATGTGTACGAACAGCGATGTCTTGTATCGGTGCAGCACGCTGTGAGCAATCCTGTACGCATGAGCATGCAATCCATCGCGCTCTCGTTAACAACTTCACTGATGATGTTCATCGCCCTGCTCTTCCTTACAAATTTAAATTTAAAGTTTCTGGTTGTCCAAATGATTGTCAAAATGCGATTGAGCGTTCTGACTTTGCAGTCATTGGTACTTGGCGTGATGACATTAAAATCAACCAAGAAGAAGCTAAAAAATTCGTTGCTGAAAAAGGCCGTAAATACATTATTGATAATGTTATCTCTCGATGCCCAAGCAACTGCATATCACTCAATGATGATGACACAATTGAAGTTGATAATCGTAATTGCGTTCGCTGCATGCATTGCATCAACGTCATGACACGTGCTTTATCGCCAGGTGATGATCACGGTATCACTCTTCTTATCGGTGGCAAACGTACTCTTAAAATCGGTGATTTAATGGGTACTGTTATTGTTCCTTTCATGAAAATGGAAACGGAAGAAGATTACGAAAAACTTGTGGCAATTGCTGAGGAAACAATAGATTTCTTCGCTGAAAACGCACTAGAGCATGAACGCACGGGTGAAATGATTGAACGTATTGGCCTTATCAATTTCCTTGAAGGAATTGGTATCGAAGTAGATCCTAATATGGTCAGTCATCCACGTGAAAGTTCCTATGTCCGCATGGATATGTGGGACGAAGAAGCGCGTAAGTGGAATGAGAGAAAAGCAGAATCTGCATAGATTCTGTTTAAATGTAAACAGAAGGGGTGTGCCCTACAACCAGTGGCCACACCCCTTCTCTTGATTAGAATTAGTTTTTGGAGAAAACAATGGCTGAAGCAAAAGCAACACCGCGTTCACCAATTGAAAGTGGCTGCCCAGACGGCTTTCAATACATGCATCCTGTGATGCTAAAAAATTATGCTAACTGGGATTATCACTACCGTCCGCGTCCTGGTGTACTTTGTCACGTGGCTAAAAGCGGTGACAAAATTTTCACAATACGTGTTGGTACGCAACGAATTCTTGATGTCTTCACCTTGCGTAAACTAACTAGCCTTGGCGATGATTTCGCTGATGGTTTTATTCACTTTACTATTCGCAGTAATGTTGAATACTTGGTTGCTGACGAAGCAAAAGTAGCGCCTTTAATTAAAGCAGTAGAAGATGCTGGTTTTGTTGTGGGTGGCACTGGACCTTCTGTCGCAATGATTTCTCACACTCAAGGTTGGTTACACTGTGATATTCCAGGGACTGACGCATCGGGTGTTGTTAAATCAATGATGGATGAACTCATCGAAGAATTTAAAACTGAGTCTATGCCTAATCGTGTTCATATGACTACCTCTTGCTGCCAAATTAACTGCGGTGGCCAGGGTGATATTGCTATCAATATTCAACACACTAAGCCACCGAAAATAAATCATGACTTAGTTTCAAATGTCTGTGAGCGACCCACCGTTGTAGCTCGATGCCCAGTTGCCGCGATTCGACCTGCAATGGTTAATGGCAAAGCATCTTTGGAAGTTGACGAGAAAAAATGTATTTGTTGTGGTGCTTGTTACCCACCTTGCCCTCCTATGCAAATTAATGATGCAGAGCATTCTAAACTTGCAATCTGGGTTGGTGGTAATCACTCAAACGCACGTAGCAAACCTTCATTCCAAAAACTCGTTGCGGCAGGTGTACCCAATAATCCACCAAGATGGCCAGAAGCGACAGCCATTGTGAAACGCATTCTTAAAACTTACAAAGAAGACGCACGCGATTGGGAACGTATTAATGATTGGATCGATCGCATTGGTTGGCCTCGTTTCTTCGAACTGACTAACTTGCCTTTTACTAAGTACCACATCGATAACTGGCGTGGCGCTCGTAAGAGTCTTAATGCATCAACGCACATTCGATTCTAATAACAATAAAGGCGTAATCAATGAAGTACGGTATTATGATTAACGAAGGCCCGTATCAGCACCAAGCTGCTGATACTGCCTTTAATTTTGTCCAAGCAGCGCTTGATGCTGGACACGAAATTTTTCGTATATTCTTTTATCACGATGGTGTGAATAATGGAACTCGACTAACCACCCCTCCTCAAGATGATCGTAATGTTATTACTCGCTGGTCAAAACTTGCGGAAGATAAAAATATTGATATGGTAATTTGCGTTGCTGCTGCCCAACGACGAGGTATTGTCGATGAAGGCGAAAAAGATCGTAACAAAAAAGACGCCGACAATATTGCACCTGGTTTTCGTATATCTGGCCTAGGTCAGTTAATCGAAGCTGGTATTCAGGCAGATCGTCTGCTTGTCTTTGGCGATTAAGGGGGGGAAACATATGAGTGACGAAATGTTAAATGAAGAAGGTAATGTTCAACGTACTAAGAAATTTATGTACGTTAACCGCAAAGCACCGTACGGCACTGTTTACGCATTAGAGTCTCTAGAGGTTGTCTTAATTGGCGCAGCCTTTGAGCAAGACGTAAGCGTAGCTTTCATTGATGATGGCGTTTATCAACTAACTAAGGGCCAAAACACGACTGACATTGGCATGAAAAATTTCTCGCCAACCTACGCTGCTTTAGGTGATTACGAAGTGACCAAGATTTACGTTGAAAAAGAATCGCTCGAAAAACGTGGACTAACAGTAGATGATCTACAGCATTTAGTTTGGGAAGATGAAGACGAGGACTACGCAGAAAAAGACTCTATTAAAGTTGTCTCTGCTGAAGAACTCGGCCAAATCTTTGCTGATCAAGACATCATGTTGAATTTTTAAGGGGTTATTATGAGCATTTTACATACAATTAATAAATCGCCTTTTGAAAAAGATTCGTTTCAAACTTGCCTACGTTATGCGAAAGCAGGTTCATCCATACTTCTAATTGAAGACGCAGTATATGCGGCTCGAGAAGGTACAGATGTAAGTGATGCAGTAAAGGCAGCAATTCAAGACAAATCTGTATTTGTTTTACTACCTGACTTAGATGCACGAGGATTAAATAGTAATTTAATCAACGGCGTTCAATCAGTTGATTATGCAGGTTTTGTTAAATTAACGACTGAGAACGATACCGTTCAATCTTGGTTATAACAATTTCTTAATTATAGGAGATCCCACAATGGCATTAGAAGTAGATGGTAAATCATACGAAACAGACGAAGAAGGTTACTTAGCAGATCTTTCGCAATGGACTCAACCTATTGCTGTAGCACTCGCAAAAAGTGAAAATCTCGATATGACTGATAGTCATTGGGAAGTCGTTAACTTTTTACGTTCATATTATGAAGAATACCAAATTGCACCAGCAGTACGTGTACTGACTAAGGCAATTGGCAAAAAGCTTGGCAAAGACAAAGGTAATTCAAAATACCTCTATGAGTTGTTCCCATACGGACCAGCTAAACAAGCTTGTAAAATCGCAGGTTTACCTAAACCAACTGGTTGTGTGTAAATAAGTTGATTTAGAAAGGCAGGACGATCTAGTCTTGCCTTTTTTTATTTGTTTTTCTTTTGCAGTGAGGAGGTAACAGAGACATGTCGTTTCTGTCGGTGACGTATATATTATTATTTTATGCTGCAACAATCATTTTGTTTGTTGGCGTAGGTCGTCGTATTTATAAATATGCGAAAACACCTGCCCCCTTAAAAATTCCAACAATGCCCGCCCCTACTACTAAAGTGGGTGTTGCTGCCCGTCTTACGCGTGAAGTGGTCTTTTTTGAAAGTCTATTCAAAGCCAATTTATGGACTTGGATTTTTGGCTGGATGTTTCATGCTTCTTTACTTATCGCTTTTTTTCGTCACCTACGTTATGTCGTGAATAGCGATACTTTTTTAATCGGACCAGTAATACATTGGCATTTGCTCCAATTAGCGGGGCAATATACCAGTTTTACTTTAATCATTGGCCTCGCCGGTTTACTTGCACGAAGAATTTTTGTTGATCGGGTACGTTACATTTCTGCCCCCTCTGATTATTTAATGTTGCTACTTATTATTGGCATAGGTGTCACTGGCGCCTTAATGACTTTTGTTGCCCACACCGATATTGTGGCACTTAAAGATTTCGTTATAGGGCTTTTTACTTTTAGTTTTAGCGCCTTACCGACAAGTCTTTTATTACTACTTCATCTTGGACTAGTCATTGTCTTAATGATTATTTTCCCAATAAGCAAATTATTACACGCACCAGGTCTGTTCTTTAGCCCCACTCGTAACCAAGTCGATAACTCACGTGAAAAACGTCATATCGCTGATTGGGCCAAACCACTTGATGAAACGCGCGGCAAAAGCTAAGGAAACGTTATGGCAGATTTTGAAACTCCAAAATTAAAAGAATACCCAGTCATACCTAATCTCGTTGACGATGTCATGAAGGGCTCTTCGCCTTTTATCGCGAAGCCGCTTCACAATGAACCTTTGGGTTTTCCGGGTGAATTAGTTGAAGGCTGGAAGGATAAAGCAATTGATAAAATGGAAGATTTGTTAGGTAAATATCGGGGCCTACAAGTCTACTTAGACAGTTGTGTTAAATGTGGTGCTTGTACAGATAAATGTCATTACTTTTTAGGTACAAGTGATCCAAAGAACATGCCCGTTGCTCGACAAGATTTATTACGCAGTGTTTATCGCCGCTATTTTACTTTTGCAGGTAAATATTTTCCTAAATTAGTTGGCGCACGTGATCTAGACAAAGGTGTCATTGATGAATGGTATAGCTATTTTCATCAATGTTCGCAATGTCGACGCTGTTCTGTCTTCTGCCCTTACGGCATTGATACTGCAGAAATATCCATGGCTGCACGTGAAATATTAGACACGGTCGGCGTTGGGCAAAAATATTGCAATGAAATTATTGCTAAAGTTTATAAAATTGGAAACAATCTGGGGCTACCCGAGCCTGCCTTAAAAATGACCCTCGAAGATCTTGAAGAAGAAATTGAAGAAGAAACAGGTCTGCCTGTTAAATTACCTTTAGATGTTAAAGGCGCTGACATCATGTTAATCACGCCGTCTGCTGACTTTTTCGCAGAACCTCATATTGATGGATTAAAGGGTTACGCTAAGGTATTTCATGAAGCAGGTATTAGCTGGACAATCAGCTCTTACGCTTCAGAGGCTGGTAACTTCGGTATGTTTATCGGTAGCTATGAAAATATGCAACAAATTAGCACTCGTATCCGCGAAGCCGCTATTGATCTTGGTGTCAAGCGCATAGTCCATGGTGAATGTGGCCATGCATGGCGAGTCGCTTATAGCTTCTGGAATACACTGATAGGTCCGTTTGATTTTCTCGATCCGAATTACCCTGTACCACAACACATATGTGAATTTACCTACGATTTAATTAAGAAAAACAAACTTAATATAGACAAGACACAAAATGATCATCGCACTTTGACTTTCCACGATTCCTGCAATGTCGCACGTGCAACACGCATGGGTGACAAACCGGGTGGTCAATTCGATATTCCACGCGCTATTATTAAAGCAGTTTGTAATAACTACGTCGAAATGGATCCAGCTACAACTAAAGAAGCTACTTTTTGTTGTGGTGGCGGTGGCGGCCTATTGACTGACGACCTAATGGAAATTCGGGTTAAAGGCGCAATGCCCCGCATGGAGGCGTATAACGAGGTCGTGGAAGATTATGGAGTTACCAATCTTGCTTGTATTTGTGCGATCTGTAAGAGCCAATTTAGTAAAGTGCTGCCTTATTTTAATGAAAAAGGTGCACCACAAAAATTTTCGATGGATATGGTAGTTAGTGTTCATCAATTAGTTTATGACGCATTAGTTCTGACTGGACAAAAATTCGGCGATGAATTAGATGCGCACGTAGCTGCTATGGAAGCAGCAGCAGATGATTAAATAAAAAATTTGAATTTAAAGTTAATGGTGGTCCAGCTAACCCTGGACTCGTAGTTTTAGGAGATAAAAATGGCAACTTCGAGTGATGATATGAATTCTAAACTGACGTTTAGGAAATACGATGATGGTGATCAAGAATGGGGCGATATGACCAATATGATCTTCAAAGAAGATACATCGCATAAATGTCCAACCTATGTTCATCGTACTCCACCCTGCCAAGGCAGCTGTCCTTCAGGTGAAGATATCCGTGGTTGGTTAGATATTGTTCGTGGTATCGAAAAACCTCAAGGTGATGTGACTTGGCAAGAATACGCTTTTAGGCGTTCAACTAATGCCAATCCTTTCCCTTCTATAATGGGTCGAGTTTGCCCTGCTCCCTGCGAAGACGGTTGTAATCGCAACGAAGTAGAAGATCATGTTGGTATCAACTCAGTTGAACAATATATTGGCGACACCGCATTAAACGAAGGTTTCAAATTTGATGAACCTGGTGAAGATACAGGTAAGAAAATCGCCATTATTGGTGGCGGTCCTGCAGGACTTGCAGCAGCCTATCAATTACGCCGCATTGGTCATCGTTGTATTATTTTTGATGATCACGAAGAATTGGGTGGTTTCATGCGTTATGGCATCCCTGGATATCGAACTCCACGTGATGTACTTGATGGTGAAATAAAACGAATCATTGATTTAGGTGTAGACGTGAGAACTAATGTACGCATTGGCGACGACATCAAAATCGAAGACTTAGAGCGTGATTATGACGCAATTCTTTGGGCTGTCGGTACTCATGCTGGTAAATTAATACCAATCCCTGGTGGTGACGCTAAAAACTGTATTTCTGGAATTGATTTTCTACGTGCCTTTAACGAAAATCGTCTGCAAGCATTAGGCGATGGCAAAGTAATTTGTGTAGGTGGTGGTGATACCTCAATTGACGTAGCCTCCGTCGCGCGTCGCTTAGGTGCAATAACTCAAATACACGAAAAAGATCGACCTGAAAACATTGTTTTAGGTCACACTGCACATGACGTTGCATCCACTGTTGCACGCCAAGGTGTGCCGGTTTTATTAACTTCACTCTTCCCTATCGAGAACATGACAGCGGCAGAACACGAAGTGAAAGACGCATTACACGAAGGAGTTGATATCAAAGGTAACATTATGCCTTTAGAAGCAATCCTTGATGATGAGGGTCGTGCTGTTAGAGTCCGATTTGCAAAATGTGAAATGGTTGATGGTGCTCCTAAAGCGATTGAAGGCTCTGAGTTTGAAGAAGAGTGTGCTTTGTTAGTTTCTGCAATCGGTCAAAAAGGTAATATGACTGGAATTGAAGATCTCGATAACGGTTATGGTTTTATCGATGCAGGTAAAAACTACCAAGTTCCTGGCAAACCAGGTCATTTCGTTGCAGGTGATATCGTTCGACCACATTTGCTAACCACTGCAATTGGTCAAGCTGCCATTGCGGTTGAAAGTATTGATTACTATCTTAACAATCGTGAATTATCAAAACGACCTAAGGTTGATGTGCATCATTATGATTTATTAAATAAATTACGCGAAGTAGATCAGACTCCTGAAGATTATCGTGTTACAGAACAAGGTGATTTACGCGGTACGGATTATAATAAATTTGCAGTTCATAACTATGAAGATCGATCTGCTCATGAAATCATTCCTTCAACTAAACTTTTCCTAGGTCATTTTGAATTTGAAGAACGTAATAAACGCGCTGAAATCCCGGTAGACCCGGAAAACATTATTGGCAGCTACCGTGAACGCATGGAATGTCTTCCTGAAGAAAAAGCACAGGCGGAAGCTGAACGCTGCATGAGTTGTGGCATGTGTTTTGAGTGTGATAACTGCGTTATTTACTGCCCACAAGAGGCCGTCAAACGAACGCCTAAGAAAGATACTACTATGGGCCGCTATGTTTTCACTGATTATGACCTTTGTATCGGCTGTCATATCTGTGCGGACGTTTGCCCAACGGGTTATATCGACATGGGCATGGGTGAGTAAATTAAATTAAAGTGAATAAATAAAGACCAGTAAATCGGATTCATTATGTCAAAATTAATTAAATTGTTTTTATTCAGCACACTGCTTGCACTCGCAAGCAGTGTTTCTACTGAAAGTGCCAAAGAAACGAGCTTAGGTAAGCTCACCTACCCTGCTGTGCAAGGAAAGCGCTGTGTCATCAATGACACGATGGAAATGCGTAAAAACCATATGAACTATATTACGCATCAACGCGCTGAAACTACACGTCTCGGTAAAAGGTGGAACAAGAAAACACATAAGAATAACTTCAGTATTGAAAAATGCATTAACTGTCACGCACGAGATGAAAAAGGCAAACCAGTTAAGTTAAAACTGGGCAGTGGCAAATTAAATGCAGAACATTTTTGCCAAAGTTGTCATAATTACACCGCTGTTACAATCGATTGTTTTAGCTGTCATTCAGCAACACCAACAGGCAAAGTTAAAATAATATCCAAATCTAAAAAGAAGAGTAAATGATTCGCGTGTTAGCGCGTGGAGTGAAGGCATGAGCGAATTAAATGAAAATCAACAAACAACTACCAATCGCCGCACTTTTTTGAAAGCGGGGGTTGCCACAGCAAGCATGGGTTTAATACCGGGCGTTAATTTAATCGGTTTATCCCAAGCAGCTATTACAGACGGTAGTGCTGCCAGTGATAAACAGCGCTGGGGAATGTTAATTGATACCAATAAATGTGAATCTGGATGCACGGCTTGTGTCGATGCCTGTAATAAAGAATTTAACATTAAACCGAGTAAGAAACCTTCTCAAACAGTTCAATTTATTCGTAAAGTAACCGTACGACACAAGCTCACTAAGGTTGAAACCTCTCTCCCTTTAATGTGTCAACATTGTGAAAATCCTCCTTGTGTAGACGTCTGCCCTACTGGCGCGTCAATGAAACGAGCGGACGGCATTGTCAAAGTCGACATGCATCGTTGTATTGGTTGTCGTTACTGTATGATGGCCTGCCCTTATAAAGCACGTTCCTTTATCCATGAAGAAGTAACAGAGCAAATGGCTTACGCACCTCGTGGCAAAGGCTCTGTTGATAGTTGTAACTTATGTGTACACCGCATTGATGAAAATCGCGAAAATCCACGCAACCCTGCTTGTGTCGACGCTTGCAATAGCAAAGGCCACAAGGCTATGATTTTTGGTGATATCAATGATCTGAAAAGTAACCTTAATAAAGCATTGAAAAAACATCAAAGCCGTGAATTACGCTCTGAATTGGGTTTAAACACTGGCGTAAGATACCGCGGAATTTAAATTATGAAAAAAGTACGATATTTAGAACTTGAAGGTAAAAGTGCTAGTTTTAATTTTCTAGCAGCACTGTTTGCAGGCATGGCTGCTCTAGGCGCTTGGGCGTTTTTTCATCTTGAGCATTCTGGTCACGCCGACACAGGCATGAATAACCAAATCGTCTGGGGGCTTCCACACGTATTCGCTATCATGCTTATTGTGGCTGCGTCTGGTGCCCTTAACCTAGCTTCTATTGGTACAGTCTTTAACAAAGGCCTCTATAAACCACTCGCTCGGATATCCGCATGGTTATCAATCTCGCTGCTCATGGGTGGTGTTATTGTTCTAGTCCTTGATTTAGGTAATCCGTTTCACATTGATTACATGTTTACTAGCTTTAATGAAACTTCAATTTTCGCCTGGAATATTTTACTTTACCCTGGTTTCTTCCTATTCACAGGTATTTACTTGTGGACCATGATGGATACCAGTAAACGCAATTATTATAAATCTGCGGGTACTGCCGCTTTTATTTGGCGTCTTATTCTAACCTCGGGCACCGGTTTAATTTTCGGCTTATTAGTGGGCCGTATTGGATTTAATGCCGCAATTATGGCACCCATGTTTATCGTTGTTTCATTTTCAGTCGGACTTGCCTTCTTCATTATTACGCTAATGGCCACTTATAAATGGAGCAATCGACCTCTAGGTTGTGTTTTACTGAAACGTTTAAAAAATCTTTTGGTTATTTTTATTGCTGCCGCATTTTATTTTGCTGTGATTTTCCACCTTACTAAATATTATTCAATGGCATCCCAGGACCTAGAGTCTTGGTTACTCTTTGGTGATTCTGTACACACTAAACTATTGTGGATAGGCCAGGTGGTTATTGGAACCTTGATTCCACTGGCGCTACTTCTTATTCCTCGAGTGGGTGAGTGCAACACTGCTATTTTCTCAGCCGCTGTGTTAGTTATTATCGGAACTTTTTGTCAATTCTTCGTTACTATTATTGGCACCCAAGCATTTCCGCAACAAGTCATCGGCTCAGATTATCAAGTCATTGCAAGCAAGTTTGGTGACGCTGATCCCTATCATGTTTATTCTCCTTCTTCATGGGAAGTCATGTTAGGCCTGGGCGGATTAGGATTAACGTTTTTAATGGTTCTCTACGGCTTCAAAATCATGCGATTTTTGCCTGAAAGTCTTGCCGATAAAGATCTAGATCCACACGCAAAAAGTGCATAATAGACGTGTGATCGGCCTTTTTGGACAGGAAGTCCTTATGCCTCGGAGCACAGGGATGTGCGAGAGAGGCCCATGGCCGACACACAAATCTCACACTTTGAAAAATGTGATTTTCAAAGTGCTTACATTTTCAAAAATACAAGTATATTTTTGAAAATGGCATCACTTCCATGTGATGTTATATATGAAATGGGAAAAAGTTCATCCCAGTAAGTAGCCCGGCTCTTCAGAGCCGGGAGTTTAGAAATAACTATGTAATAGGTTTTGGTGTACCCGTCTCTAAAGAACCGGGCTACGCATACCGTAAAATCTGGCGTCTTTGCGAGCGGAGCGAAACAATCTCGTTTAGTAAATCACGAAGTTAAGGAGATTGCTTCGCCATTCGCATACGCTCAGGCTCGCAATGACTGAATTTCGATCGAGGCTCCATTATGTACTACGAAGAACACCCCTTTGCTGAATATGTTCGTATCCTTGGAAAAGGCAAAAACGGCTCGCGCCCGCTGAATCGAGAAGAAGCGCAGGCTGCGATGAGTATGATTCTTCATGACGACGTGACGGCTGAACAACTTGGTGCCTTCTTAATACTAATGCGCGTTAAAGAAGAAACGCCTGAAGAATTAGCTGGTTTTGTTGACGCCTGCAGTGATTGGATAAAAATACCTAAGGGCATGCCCACTATCGATTTAGACTGGTCCTCTTATGCCGGTAAAAAAAGACAACTTCCCTGGTACTTACTCACTACCCTACTGCTCGCCGAAAATGATATTAAAATCTTTATGCATGGCGCGGGCGGTCATACCAATGGTCGAATTTATACCAAAGATATCATCTCTAGCCTCGGCTTAGAATGCTGTACTAGCATGGATGAAGTTAAAACCTCATTAGATCAATGGAACCTTGCCTACATGGATATAGAGCACTTGTTTCCGAAGTTACACCAAATAATTCAACTCAGGCCCTTCCTCGGCTTAAGATCTCCAGTACACACTTTAGCTCGCATGCTCAATCCGTTTCACGCTAAGTACGTCATGCAGGGAATATTTCATCCTGGTTATCAGCCAACTCATCAACAAGCTGCGTTACTATTAGGCACACCACACCTAGCCGTTGTTAAAGGTGACGGTGGCGAAATAGAGCGTAATCCCGACATGAAATGTTTAGTCCAAAGCGTTGAAAA
The DNA here is from genome assembly GCA_003233075.1 of Gammaproteobacteria bacterium. Taxonomy (GTDB): domain Bacteria; phylum Pseudomonadota; class Gammaproteobacteria; order SZUA-21; family SZUA-21; genus SZUA-41. Next base: position 4,605 of record QIKQ01000001.1, on the reverse strand, counting down.
TGAGCGCATGTTTGATGAAGAATGGCCTCCTCTCTTTAAACGTCGTCACCTGCGTGATGATGTCCTAGACGTATCTCGACTTGTAAAAGTTTGGCATGGCGAAGATCAAGATGAATACGGTATCGCAGCAATAACCAGTACCGCAGCCATTACCCTAAAAATGATGGGACGCGCTAAAACAATGGATGAAGCTGAAAAACTAGCGCAATCCATGTGGCAAAAAAGAACCAAAGATAAAATTGCTGAATCAGCCTAATCATGTCCCGCGTTCTAATCTCTGCCGCACATAAATCATCCGGTAAAACAACTCTCTCTATCGGCATCTGTGCTGCTCTTAATAAACGGGGCCATTCAGTTCAAACCTTTAAAAAGGGACCCGATTATATTGACCCAATGTGGCTCAGCATGGCGACAGATCGTGCCTGTTACAATTTAGATTTTCATACTATGACTAAAAATGAAATATCTGATTTGGTTAACAAAAAATCAATAAACACTGACTTAATATTAGTAGAAGGCAATAAAGGGCTTTACGATGGCTTAGATCTAGATGGCACAAACAGCAATGCCGCTCTCGCAAAACATTTAGATTTACCTGTTGTATTAGTACTTGATGCGCGCGGCATGACTCGTGGTATCGCGCCTCTAATTCTTGGCTATCAGAGCTTTGATAGTGAGGTCAACATAGCTGGGGTCATACTAAATCAGGTTGGCGGCTCTCGTCACGAATCGAAGTTACGAAATATTCTTGAACACTATACCAATGTTAAAGTCATTGGCGCGATGCATCGCAACCCTGAATTGTCAATTGATGAGCGCCATTTAGGTTTAGTGCCAAGCAATGAAAGTAAAACAGCCTTAAAACAAATAGAGACAATCGCTAAACAAGTAGCGTCACAAATTGATCTCGATAAATTGACTTCCATTGCCGACCTGGATTCCAAATTTTCCTTAGAACTTAAACCTATATCGTTGCTTACGCCTCAAGTTAAAAATATTAGAATTGGTATCGCAAAAGATTCTGCCTTTGGATTTTACTATCCAGATGATCTTGAGGCCTTAGAGACCGCTGGAGCTGAACTCATTCCCTTTAGCACTTTAAAGGATTCTAGTTTACCTGAGATTGATGCGCTCTTTATTGGCGGAGGTTTTCCAGAAACGCATATGCAAGAATTAGAAGCGAATACATCACTGCGGCAGCAGATTAAAACCGCATTAGAAAATGGCCTGCCCTGCTATACAGAATGTGGCGGATTAATGTATTTAGCGAAAGAATTAAACTGGAAAAACAAAACAGCCAAAATGGTTGGCTTTATACCTGGCACTATTCAAATGCATCAGCGTCCACAGGGAAGAGGTTACGTTAAGTTAGAAGAAACTAACAATGCTCTCTGGAAAATTAGCAGCTCAAAAGAGACTAAAATCATTAATGCGCACGAGTTTCATTACTCCTCACTTTCGCTAGAAAGAAATGATTTACCCTACGCCTTTCGGGTATTACGTGGAGCAGGTATAGATGGAGAAAATGATGGCCTCATAATAAATAATACTCTTGCAAGTTATTCACATTTAAGGTCAACTGGAGGCTGCGATTGGGCTCATAATTTCGTTGATTTTATTGAACAAAAAAAGAAATCTACTTAGCTAAACTATTATTACGTTGATCACCGAGGAACAAGCCATGTTTTCAATTTCAGAAAATGCACTTACTCAAATTAAAAAACAAATCGCAGAAACCAAAGCCGAAAATATGGCTCTTCGCTTTTCCGCATTCTTCACTAAAGAAAGAACGATTCAGTACAATATGGGTTTTGACAATAACAAAGAAGATGATATCCAACTTAATTTGGGGGGCATACCAATTCTTTTAGATCAACCTTCATCAGACATTATGGAAGAAGCTAAACTTGACTATGTAAAGTTAGAATCAGGCGACTTTCAATTTATATTCATTAATCCACTCGATCCAAGTCAAGTCGCTCCAAAACCTGACTAATATTGCAATGAAGATGCAAGCTAGCAATACAGACAATAAAATAAATCTGAGTCAACAAGCCTCTACTTTTGACGTTGATGAAAGCTGTAATATCTGTCTTAAACTTATTAGTATTTTGGCAATTATACTTGGGCTTTTCGCTTTAATAGTTTTTGGCTCTGCTTTAATTGATACTCACTTCCCTCTTGTAGTTTTTATTTTACTTGTATTGTTATCTAGCTCTGCCTACGTCGTATACCAACTCAGAAAAGAAATTCTAGCCAAACTTGTCAGTCCGCTTAACCATATAATCGATTGGTCAGAGCAAATGAGCCAAGGCGACCTAAGCGCACGTATTACACACGATGATCAATATGGTTATCCTAAACTAATAAATAATATTAATAAAATAAGTGACAAGGTCACTCGCCTATCAAATGAGATGCAATTAGAAGTGAGCAAACAGACAAAACGAATTGAACAAAAAACTCATGTCCTGGAAGTACTTTATGATGCGGCCGCTAGTATCAATATTTCAAAAAACTTAGAAGATTTATTGCTGCGATTTTTACCCACTTTAAAAGAAGTTGTTCAAGCAAAGGCTGCTACTGTTCGTCTGACAAATTTTGATGGTCAAATGAGATTAATTGGCAGCCTAGGTTTAGAGAACAAACCAGAAAATGATCAAGTGGAAGTCTTAATTCCTGTTTTACACTGTATGTATGGCAGCACGATTGAAGAAGGCGAATTACTCTCTAAAGATAAAGTATTACATTGTGAAATTTATCCCGGACAACCTTATTTTGAACGAGACGATATTGAAATGATTGCTGTTCCTCTTCAATACAGAGATAAAAACCTTGGTGTTTACAATTTATTTGTTGAAAAACCGGGGATTCTGGACAGAGAAGATGTACAAGAGTTATTAATCAGTATAGGGCGGCATTTGGGTATTGCGATTGAAAAAGCACACACCGAAGACGAAACTAAAAAACTCTCAATTTTTAGAGAACGCAGTCTGATATCTCACGAATTACATGACTCACTTGCACAAACATTAGCGAGCCTAAAGTTTCAAATACGAACACTCGACAATTCGTTTAAACAAAACGACAAAAAAGCAGCATTGAAAGAAATTGATTTATTAAAAAATGGTCTAGATGAAGCATACACCGAATTACGCGAGCTTATTGCACATTTTAGAGCGCCATTCGATGAACGCGGCCTAATATCAGCAATCGAAAAAGCCATTTTAGTATTTCGAGAAAGATCAGGCATTTCTATTTATTTTCAAAATGAATGGCGTGAAAATAAACTCTCGTCTCTCTACGAAATTCAAGTATTAAGAATAATTCAAGAGTCATTGAATAATATTAAAAAACACAGCAAAGCCAGATCGGTTCGGATTATGTTGAATTACGATCAAAATGCTAATCTTAGCGTTCTCATTGAAGATGATGGCGTGGGCATTAGTAAACCAGTTTTGGGTGGTAAGCCAGGTGAACAAATTGGTTTAACCATTATGAAAGAACGAGCAAGTCGTATTGGCGGTGAACTCAGTATAGACAGTGAACCAGGGGAAGGGACACAAATTAAATTAACCTTTGCGATTAAAGCAGCAGATTTAATCGATAATACAATTAGTCGAGAAGTCAATGATAACAATGAATAAGAAAGAAATAAAAGTTCTATTAATTGACGATCATGCCCTCTTTCGCATGGGACTCGAAGGCTTACTGGATAAGTGTGGCATTACCGTAATCGATGCCGTTGGTAATGGCAAAAAAGGTATTGAGCTCGCTCAAACTTTAAACCCCGATGTCATACTATTAGACATGCGCATGCCTGATATGAATGGCAATCAAGTACTACGTAAAATGCGAGAATTAAATATCGAAATTCCAATCATAATGCTAACCACTAGCAATGAAGAACGCGATCTTATCGCCTCTTTACGTAGCGGCGCACAGGGATATTTATTGAAAGACATCGAACCCGAAGAATTGGTCAAAGCTATTAATGACGTGCTCGCAGGCAAAACAGTCGTTGCACCTGAACTCACACCAGTCCTTGCGAAAGTAGTTCAACATGGCAATGATCCCAATCAGATTAAACCAACGCCATTTTCTGAACTTACTCCTAGAGAATATGAAATATTGTGTCACTTAGCCGAAGGACAAAGCAATAAAGTCATTGCAAAAAATCTCGGTATATCGGATGGCACAGTTAAATTACATGTTAAATCTATACTACGCAAACTCGGTGTGCATTCCCGCGTAGAGGCAGCGGTTATTGCAGTCGAACATGAACTTTGTAATAAGACTTAATCACGGCGATTTATTGCTAGCAGATTATATGAAAAAATTTACTGATCTCATTGAAGATATTGTAGGAAACATTGAAGAAATATTTCCCTGGGATGTCGAAGAACACATTAAAAATAATCCCGATACTCTTCTACTTGATATTAGAGAAGCGGAAGAATATAAATTAGCAAAAATACCCAATTCGATTAATGCACCACGCGGAATTCTTGAATCATCTTGTGACTGGGGATATGATGATACTATTCCTGAACTTGCCGCAGCGAGAGATCGAGAAATCATTGTCGTCTGCCGTTCAGGCAATCG
>QIKQ01000048.1 GCA_003233075.1 Gammaproteobacteria bacterium | reverse complement strand
TTGTCGTTTGCTGTTATTTTCTTAACGCCTATTTCTTTTGCTTTGATTTTTAATTCGGTTAATTTGAAAAGATTTTTTACATTATCGGGTAATAGGCCGAATCGATCGATCATTTCAACTTGTAATTCGCGCAAAGCTTCGTTGTTTTTCGCATTAGCAATTCGTTTATAAAGAATAAGACGCGAATGAATATCGGGTAAGTAGTCTTCATCAATGAGTGCGGGTACATTAATTTCAATTTCGGGACCCGAGTCGAGAGGTTGATCTAAATCGATGGACTCACCCGCTTTTAAAGAGCTAATGGCGCGTTCTAATAGTTCCATGTAGAGGCTATAGCCAATTTGTGTTATCTGACCGCTTTGCTCGTCACCCAGTAATTCACCCGCACCGCGAATCTCAAGATCATGGGTGGCCAACATAAAACCGGAGCCGAGGTCTTCTAATGACTCGATTGCTTCCAGGCGTTTCTCAGCGTCTGCTGTCATAATTCCTTTCTCAGGAATAATTAAATAGGCGTAGGCTCTGTGATGTGAGCGACCTACGCGACCTCGTAGTTGATGAAGTTGCGCCAAGCCAAAGGTATCGGCACGCTGAATGATAATAGTATTTGCAGTTGGAATATCGATACCGCTTTCTATTATGGTCGTACAGACTAGTACATTGAAACGTTGATGATAAAAATCAAGCATCACTTGTTCTAATTCTCGCTCACGCATTTGTCCGTGTGCAATTCGTACTTCAGCTTCGGGAACTAATTTGACAAGATCCTCAGCTGCTTTTTCAATGGTTTGCACTTTATTATGAAGAAAGAACACCTGTCCGCCGCGTTTAATTTCTCTTATAATCGCTTCTTGAATTAGGGTGTCATTCCATTGATGCACAAATGTTTTTATCGCAACTCGCTCTACGGGTGGGGTGGCGATGATTGATAGATCGCGTAAGCCAGATAAGGACATGTTTAGGGTTCGCGGAATGGGCGTTGCAGTCATAGTCAAAACATCAACTTTAGCGCGTAAGCTTTTAAGTTGTTCTTTTTGTTGAACACCAAATCGATGCTCTTCATCTAATATTAATAAGCCGATATTTTTATATTTAATATTTTTTTGGATAAGCTTATGAGTACCGATAATAATGTCGATTTTTCCATTAGCGAGATCCTCTAGTATCAGATCGGCTTCCTTTTTAGTTTTAAATCGAGATAAGACTTCGACTTTCACCGGCCAATCTGCAAATCTGTCTTGAAAATTTTGAAAATGTTGTTGAGCAAGTAAGGTCGTTGGCACCAGAATGACTACTTGATGTCCGTCTTGCAGAGCGGTAAATGCTGCGCGCATGGCGACTTCGGTCTTGCCAAAACCTACATCACCGCATATCACTCTGTCCATCGGTTGGTCGCTGATCATATCTGTGATGACAGCATTAATTGCTTCTTCCTGGTCTGGCGTTTCCTCAAACGGGAATGCGGATGCGAACGTACTGTATTCAGTTTCATCTAAATGATAGGCATGGCCTTTTTGAGCGGCACGGCGAGAATAGATATCTAATAGTTGCACTGCAATATCGGAAACTCGCTCTGAGGCTTTGCGTTTTGCACGAGCCCATTGTTCATTGCCGAGTTTATGTAAGGGTGCATTTTCTGGTGACGCGCCAGTATAACGCGATATTAAATGTAAAGATGCGACCGGCACATAGAGTTTATCATTCTCTGCATACTCAAGTAGTAAAAATTCGGTCGCGTTGTTATTGATGTCGAGTCGGGTTAAGCCCTGATATCGTCCAACGCCGTGATCAATGTGTACAACAGGGGAGCCGATACTTAGGTCAGTGAGTGACTGGACTATGGCGTCTTGATCTTGATATTGTCGTTTGCGCTTGTATTGATGATGCGCGCGTTCGCCAAATAATTGCGGTTCAGTGATAAGACAAATTTCAGGATTGAGTAAAGAAAGGCCTTTATCAATTGTTGATACAACGATGCCAATTTTTTCGTTTGAATTGAGATAGTCATGCCAGGTTTCATAATAATGTGGTTTGATTTCATGTGGTCGAAACAGATCCAACATGAACTCACGACGACCAGTGGACTCGGCGATAAAACATAATCGCCCCTGAAATTTAGAGATAAAATCTTTTAATGTAAATAACGGATCCGAGGCTTTATTTTGAATGAGTAGAGTGGGGGGTGCCTTGCTTCCTGCATTGCAAAGTAAAGGTATTTTTTCGTTTTCAACTTCAAAACGTTGAAAATTAATTTTTATTAATTTCGAAAATTTTGACTCAAGATCATTTGTTTCCAAAAATAGACGTTTTGGTTCAAGAATAGGTCGCGTATGATCGTGACGTCGTTGTTCAAAGCGTTGATATATTTGTTGACTAAAATCATTGGCGGCTGTTTCGCAACCATCGGTCGCTATTAATAACGTTTTTTTAGGTAAGTATGAAAACAACGAATCCGTTTTTTCAAAAAACAAGGGCAAATAATATTCACTGCCGGCAGGAATAAGGCCTTGACTGATGTCTCGATAAATAACGCTTTTATTGGGGTCGCCTTCAAGCAAGCTGCGATACTGTTTTCGGAACAAAAGGATTGCTTGTTCAGAAAGAGGAAATTCGCGACCCGGAATTAATTTAATAGCATTATGATGTTCAATTGTTCTTTGGTTATCAGGATCAAAACTGCGAATGGATTCTATTTCTTTATCAAATAAGTCAATTCTATACGGTTTCTTGCTACCCATTGGAAAGAGATCAATTAATGAACCTCTGACTGTGTAGTCGCCATGTTCAGTTACCTCTGAGACATATTGGTAGCCAGATTGCTCTAAATTTTTACGAAACTCGTTTATCTCTATTTCTTCACCCTTGTTCAGGACTAAACTGCTTGATGTTAAAAATTCTTTAGGACATATTTTATGCATCAGAGTCGCGACAGAAACTATGAGTACACCTGTCTCTTGTGTAGGTAGCTTTAATAGCGTTTCTAAACGTTGCGATATAATATCTTCATGTGGCGAAAACCAGTCATAGGGTAAGGTCTCCCAATCAGGAAATCGATTAATATTTGCTTTACCATCGCAATAAAATTGAATTTCTTGTTCTATTTTATGGCTAGATATCGTATCCGCTGTAACGACGAGTGTTAGTCCAGAGTACTGTTCGATCGCCTGCGCAATCGCCAAGCCGTAGGCGCTGCCGTACAGCTGCCCCAATGTGTGTGCTGCTTGATTAGATTCAGGAATATGCAGTGGTAATAAATGACCGAAATTAGAATTTGATGGGGTACTGCTCATTATGATTTGTATGTCGCAAAAACCAATATTATACGCAAGATAGGTTCGAAGAACAATCTAGCTTTAGTCTAGGCTAAGGGATTATATCTACCCGAATATAGATACTTGCACTTTTTTCATTACTCTTTTGTGTGGTGATTATTTGCCTGTTTTTAGCTGATGAACTTGTTGTATTATGTAGGGAATGACCGCCTAGCAGTATCCATTTACCGATGGGGCCTGATAGTTGTGTTGATTGTGTTTGGCTATGAAATTGACCGCCACCACTTCGACTAAGAGCCTGCCTCTGTGTTGCAATTGATAAACTAACTGAATTGCCGTGCAGCTTAGCAAGCACATAAAAGCCTGAGTTTAATTTTTTATATTTCACAGAATGTGAGACTTGCTGGTTTGTGTTTTGTTGAGAAACGATAGGAAATGATTGACTCGTTTGGATAAAAGCTGCTTTACCTTCTAAAGTGACAATTGTTTTAATTTTATCCCGTCTTCGTTTAGATTCACTATTAATAATTTTGATATTTGTATGGAATGACGAATTACTTTGAGATAAAAAACGATTGTCCTGACTGACACTAATTTTAAGTTTTTTAAGAGGTTGATCAAATTGTCGAATAAGTATTTTTGCAATTAGATAGTTTTTATAATCGGCCTTGATAATGAGATTGTAACCATTGCTTGTCAGCACTGCGGTTTTATTTAAAAACGGTCTAATTTTTTCAACTAAATCAATTGCAGGGCGATGATGTATTGCCTCTATATATACGCGTAATTTTTCTGCAAAGGAAGAGGGTGTTAGAAATAGAAGAAAAGTGACAACTAAAATGGGGTTTAGAATGGTTTTATACATAGAAGTGTCATGTGTTTGCGAGTCCATTTAAGTATAGCTGGCTTTTACTGATATAAAGCTGATTAAAAATATAGGGAATATATTTTTGCTCGATGAAGCTTAAGATTGAGACATGAGTTCTAAGCTTTATAAATGAGTAGACGCTTACTTTCCCCCGCACTCGGCGTTTTGCAAACGCCTCTTGTCGGGCTACAAAGCACATTAAAAGTAGCCGGGCAGGGGCTGCAAAGCAGGTAAAAAGTAGCTGGGGGTTTAATTTGACTCGGCAACAGCTGTAAATAGCTAAATTCGCCTCGAATTGGAACTAATTCATCGAAAATTTTGGAAAAATGTTTGTGAAAATTGACACTTGATATATTTGAAAAGGTTTATTAAGATGGGCCATAAGAATCTCCCTGCTTAACAATTGAGCAAACTTATTCTAACAATAACAAAGGTTTATTAAAGTAATCAAAATTAATCCTTGTTAGTAAATTAGAAACAATAAAAAACCCGAATCGCACGGGATGGGATGGCGATTCGGGTTTGTATGAATTGCGAGACAACACAGTTGGGGAAGCAAAGCGGGGGGGATTCGGTCATCCCACAATCCATGTGGAAATTATGCGAAATAAATCCGATTGTCGCTGTGTCCTGCGTCACATTTCAAGCAGATCCTAATATTCGAGCTATTAATTTAAGTTATTGATTAATAAGAAAATAAGTAAATAGCGATGCAATAATGAGCAGTATTTCTCGCTTTACTATTACTCTATATAAAGTGCTCTAATAGAATAAGTTACAAATCTAACTATCAGTCCGCCGATTTCATAAATGATTCGGATTCTCGGCAACTGCTACAGCAAAGCTCTATCTCCTGCATCCCTGCAGTCGTCGGCAACTGCTACCGCAAAGTTCTACCTCGTGTTTTCCTGCACTCGAAGAATAATCTGACGCAGCGGTTGAGTAATCGTTTATTTTTCTCCGCACTCGGCGTTTTCCAAACGCCTCCTGACGGGCTACAAAGCACATTAAAAGTAGGAGGCGGACCGTTAGTTAAAGAAATCATGTCGCTTACTATGGTCAGAGGGCGATTTGCCTAACTGCAAGAATAGGTCTTGCTATATATCATTCGCTTGTTGACTTGCATTGCCAATGTAGTTGCTTGGTGATAGTGCGAGTAGTCGCTGTTTACCTTCTTCAGGAATATCCAGACTGTTAATAAATTTTTCAATGGTTTCTTTATTAATAGTCTTACCTCGGGTTAATTCTTTTAATTTCTCATAAGGATTGCTGACTAAATATTTGCGCATAATCATTTGGATAGGTTCTGCCAGTAATGCCCAATTCATTTGTAAATCATCATCAAGCTTTTCTGGATGAATTTCTAGTTTGGAAAGGCCGCGTGAGCATGATTGGTAGGCAATGTTCGAGTGTGCAAAGGCAACGCCGATATTTCTTAAAACAGTTGAATCACTTAAGTCTCGTTGCCATCTCGAAACGGCTAGGGTCTGACTAAAATGTTTATACAGCGCATTGGCGATACCTAAATTGCCTTCGCTGTTTTCGAAATCAATTGGATTAACTTTGTGCGGCATAGTCGATGAGCCAACTTCACCTTCGACAGTTTTTTGTTTGAAGTAGCCGAGGGAAATGTAACTCCATATATCTTGACAGGCATCAATCAATATTGAATTAAAACGGCAAATATTATCAAAAAGTTCTGCCATATAGTCGTGAGGCTCAATTTGAATGGTATAGGGATTCCATTCTAGGCCAAGTGAATTTACAAATCCTTTAGCGAGTTTCGGCCAATTTATATTTTCATAACAAACTAGGTGGGCATTATAATTACCAACTGCACCATTAATTTTACCTAAGACACTCGCATTATGTATTTGATCTAATTGTCGTCTTAATCGATAAACAATATTTGCGAATTCCTTGCCCATGGTGGTGGGTGTTGCTGCTTGTCCATGGGTTCGTGAGATCATAGCGAAGTCTTTTAATTTATGTGCATGAGCCGTAAATTGCTCAATAAGATCGCTTAATTGTGGAATCAGTTGATTAATTTTCGCTTCTCGAATCATTAATGCATAGGATAAATTATTAATATCCTCAGAAGTGCATGCAAAATGAATAAACTCACTGTATTGATTAAGAGATTCTAATTCAGAAAATTTATTCTTTAAGTAATATTCGATAGCTTTAACGTCGTGATTGGTGACTTTTTCTTCGGCCTTGACTTTTAATGCTTCGGCTTCATTAAAATCAAAAACAATTTTATTAAGGAAGTCATTTGATTTTTTATCAAGTGCGGGTAATTCGGGGATTTCTGCATGCCCAGCTAGATATTGAAACCAGCGAACTTCAGTGATCAGCCTAAATTTGATAAGGCCAAATTCACTAAAAAGTGATCTGAATTGTTTTGTTTTGTTCGCGTAGCGGCCATCGACAGGTGAGACTGCTGTTAACTCTGAAAGTGACACTTCTTCTGTATTATTTCCCATAATATTTTTTTATCGCTTTAAATTAGTGTGGCTGCCTGCTAAGCCGCTAAATTTCTAAGTACATAGTGCAGAATACCGCCGTGCTTATAGTATTCATATTCTTGTGGCGTATCGATGCGAACGAGTACGCTAATCGATTGAGTGTTACCGTTAAGATCGGTCACTGTCACGCTAATTTCATCCTGGCCAGTTTCCTTTAAGCCAGTAATAGAGAATGATTCTTTACCGCTCAAACCCAAACTTTGCGCGCTGTCACCTGACTTATATTGTAATGGCAATATACCCATGCAAACTAAGTTAGTACGATGTATCCGCTCATAGCTTTCCGCGATAACTGCTCGAACGCCAAGCAAGAGTGGACCTTTCGCTGCCCAATCACGTGATGAACCAGAGCCATATTCTTTGCCCGCAAGGATAATTAACGCTGATTGTTCAGCTTGATATTTCATCGCCGCGTCAAATATTGGCATTTGTTCGCCACTCGGATGATAGATAGTTTCTCCACCTTCAACACCGGGAACCAGTAAATTACGCAGTCGAATATTAGCGAACGTGCCGCGCATCATGATTTCGTGATTACCTCGGCGAGAACCGTATGAATTAAAGTCTTGTTGCTTCACCCCTTGTTCTTGTAAATATTTTCCGGCTGGGCCGTCGGCTTTAATCGCGCCCGCTGGTGAGATATGGTCAGTTGTGACTGAATCGCCTAGCATAGCAAGCACTTTCGCGTTCTCAATATCCTGTATGTCGCCAGGTTCTTTACTCATGTTTTCAAAGTAAGGTGGATTTTGGATATAGGTAGAATCTGCCTTCCAAGCAAACAATTGGCTCGGTTCGGATTCCAAAGCGATCCAACGAGATTCACCCTCGTATATATTTTGATAGGAATTATTAAATTCAGTTTGTGTCACATTTTCACTAACTAAATCTTCGATTTCTCGTCGAGTTGGCCAGATATCTTTCATAAACACTGGTTTACCGTCTCTATCATCGCCGATAGATTCATTAAACAGATCGATGTCCATGCGTCCTGCTAAGGCATAAACCACGACTAGAGGAGGTGAGGCGAGGTAGTTCATTTTGACTTCCGCATGTACTCGACCTTCAAAATTTCGATTACCGGATAGAACTGCACAAACTGTAAGATCAGCAGAACTAATCGCTTGGCTAACAGGTTGAGGTAGCGGGCCAGAATTGCCGATACAGGTAGTGCAACCATAACCGACGTTATGGAAACCTAATTGCGATAAATCAGTCATCAGTCCTGATCGTTCTAGATATTCTGTGACGACTCTAGAGCCTGGTGCAAGTGAGGTTTTAACCCAAGGTTGAACTTGTAAGCCTAGGGCAACCGCTTTTTGAGCCACTAAGGCTGCGCCCAACATAACCGATGGATTTGAAGTATTGGTGCAGGAAGTGATCGCGGCAATGACTATCGATCCGTCCTTAATTTCAGCTTCTTCTTTATTAATTTTAACTTTAAAGCTGGCCATCGCATTGGCATCACGTTGAGTCATTTCGGAATAGGCTTTTAGAAAATCTTTTTTAGCATTACGTAAAATCACTCTGTCTTGAGGTCGTTTTGGTCCGGCAATACTTGGTTCGATGGTAGAAACATCTAATTCTACTTTTTCATCGTATTGTGCTTCAGGCATACCTGTGTAACGATAAAAACCTTGAGCCTTAGCGTAGGCTTCAACTAAGTCTATTTGAGTTGGATCCCGTCCAGTGAGTTTTAAATAGGATATAGTGTCATCGTCAATTGGAAATAAGCCACAGGTTGCACCGTATTCTGGTGCCATATTGGCGATGGTGGCTTGATCCGCGAGTGGCAAGTTATCGAGGCCATCGCCATAAAACTCAACGAATTTACCCACTACGCCATGTTCGCGCAGCTGCTCAACGATGGTCAGAACCAGATCCGTTGCGGTTGTGCCCTCAGATAGTTTACCACTAAGCTTAAAGCCAACGACTTTAGGAATTAGCATCGAAACAGGCTGGCCAAGCATGGCAGCTTCGGCTTCAATGCCGCCAACACCCCAGCCTAATACCCCTAAGCCATTAATCATAGTGGTGTGAGAATCCGTGCCTACTAGGGTGTCCGGATAAGCTTGCATGACATTATTATTTTCTTTGGCAAAGACGACTCTGGCTAGAAATTCTAAATTAATCTGGTGGACTATGCCTGTATCGGGCGGCACCACTTTAAAATTAGAAAAGGCGGATTGACCCCATTTAAGAAATGAATAACGTTCTTGATTGCGTTGGTACTCGAGGTCAGCATTAAATTTAAATGCATCGCTAGAGCCAAACTTATCAACTTGTACTGAATGATCTATGACTAGTTCAGCGGGTTGTAATGGGTTTATTTTATCTGGGTCGCCGTTTAATTTTTTCATTGCATCGCGCATAGCGGCTAAATCAACCACAGCAGGCACGCCGGTAAAATCTTGCATGAGAACGCGTGCTGGTCGGAATGCAATCTCGCGGTTTATGTTTTGACCTGGCTTCCAATTGGCTAGGGTTTCAATATCTTCTTTAGTAACGGTTTTGCCATCCTCGAAGCGTAATAAGTTTTCCAGTAATATCTTTAAAGAGAAGGGCAGTGATTCGAGTTTGACTACTTTATCGAGACGATAGATTTCATATTCGGTGTTATTGACTTTTAAGATGTCTCGAGAATTAAAACTATTCATGTAATTTCCTTCAATAAATTCGTAACTGGATGTGTGCTCGGGTGATAGAAACCTAGCTTCAAACTGCTAATTATTTGATCAACGCGCAAAGGACTAAGCTTGAGCTTTATATTGGCATAATCTACTGGAAAGTCGCTATTTTCTCGTAAAAAACTGATGATGAACAGCGGAATTCATTAATATCTCGATAGAGAGTTTAAATTAGAAGGAAAGAGAGAATGATATCGAGCAACTTTAACTAACTCTGGTCCAATTCGTTTTCTCGAATTGATTTTTCCAATAAGGTTGCGCAAGAGTCGACTATTTTCCGTCGACCGAAAAGTAATTGCCAGCGACTGCCACCACACTGTCGCCATAAGATAGCCGCGCGCATACCAGATAGTAGTAAGGCTCTGATTATATTAGCATTATCAGGATTAGACAAAATTTCGGGTTCGCCATGCACCATTATTTTGGGGTTAAGTGTGCTGACTGTTTTTTGATATAAGTCAGCTAGATTCGCGATTACATTTGAGTGAGTTTCGGATGAAAAATAGTCCGCTTGGCCCCTCGCATTTTTAACGCCTGTTGAGAGCGTATTCATTAATTCGGTTTGTTTAATTAAACGACGTTCAAGGTATATTAAAGCAAAAACATAACGAATTAATTCGATCTCACGAGCTTGTTTGTCAGACTGACTTAGCTGCTTCGCTAATACTTTAAAGCCATTTGTTAGTCCTTTGGTGCCACCATAAATATCGATCACTGATCCCGAGTCAATTTGAAACAGGCTATGAATACAAGTTTCTACTGATTGATTAATTTCTTTGCCATTTTTGGCGATATCGCGAACCATAAGACAGGATTGAAACAATGCTGCTAAGGAAATTGTTCTATTTTCTACCGATTTTAAATTCATTAACAAATAACTCCGCCACCTAGGCATTTTTCGTGGTCGTACATTACGATATATTGTCCTGGCGTTATTGCTCTTTGGGCCTGGTCAAATTCTACTTCAATTTTATCATTTGCTGTTATTTTTATTTTGCATTTTTGATCAGTTTGTCGATAGCGTGTTTTAGCGTAACAACTGAAGTCCTCACAAGGTTGCTGTTCGGATATCCAATGGACTGCATTTGCACTAAGTGATTGCTTAAATAATAAGGGATGATTACTGCCTTGAACAACGATGAGTTGGTTTGAATCCAAATTTTTACCTGCCACATACCAGGGATCATTGTTATTATCTTTACTGCCACCGATGCCTAAGCCTTGTCGCTGACCGATAGTGTAAAACATAAGACCTTCGTGTTTTCCTATAACTTTACCCTTTTCATTTATCATCTCGCCAGCTTGGACGGGTATATATTGTTGCAAAAACTTTTTAAAGGGACGCTCACCGATAAAACAAATTCCAGTGCTGTCCTTTTTTTCAAAATTGGGCAATTTTAATTGAGTTGCTATTATACGTACTTCTGGTTTGGTGATTGAACCGAGCGGAAATAGACTGTGCGAGAGCTGATATTGATTTAATAATGCTAGAAAATAAGATTGATCCTTATTGTCATCCAGGCCCTTAAGCAGTTGGCTAAAACCATTTTGTGTTGCTGTTCGAACATAATGCCCAGTCGCAATTCGTTCCGCACCTTGGGATAGGGCGTGATCTAAAAAAGCTTTAAATTTTATTTCTCGATTGCAAAGTATATCAGGATTAGGTGTCCGTCCAGCCTTGTACTCCGCTAAGAAATATTCAAATACTTGGTCCCAGTATTCACTGGCAAAATTTATTGTAGAATACTTGATGCCTAAACGCTGACAGACTAGATCTACGTCTTCTAGGTCTTGCTCGGCTGAGCAATACGCTTCGGTATCATCTTCTTCCCAATTTTTCATGAAAAGCCCCTCAACTTCATAACCTTGCTCCAGAAGTAAAAAGGCTGCTACCGATGAATCAACTCCGCCGGATAAACCAATAATTATTTTTTTGGGATTTGTTAGCATGTTTTAGTTTCGCTAATTAGATATAGATAAACTATAAATTACATTGTGATCGAATTAATGAGATTGACGTCATACTGTATGCCAGATTCATAGTCTTTAATGCTTCTCAGCACGAGAGGGCTGCGTAGTTGTAACGACGCTTGCTCTATCTCCCTGCGTGTGAGCCAGAGAGTTCGAATGATATCTTTATCGAGTTTTCGATTGATATCCTGTTCGCCAAGGCTTCCAGAAAAACTGATTCGTAAATAAGTATCATTTGAATCTGCTTTAACCCAGGTATGGATGCCTACGATATGATTGGGTTTAAAACAATAAGCTGTTTCTTCGAGTGTTTCTCGGCAAACAGCCTCTATGTGGTTTTCGCCAGGCTCCCAGTGGCCAGCCGGTTGATTAATTACCTTCTTGCCGTCAGAAATCTCCTCAACCAAGAGATATTGTCCATTTTTCTCAATTATCGCAGCTACTGTTAAGTGAATTTTTGGGTTCATAGATTCGGAAATCACAATTTAAGTCGACAATTTGTCTTCATCTGCTAAATTTAGGAGGCACACAAATGCCTATACTTTAGTATATTAACATAAAATAATTAGAGAAACATGCAAGCTACCTGGTCTAGTTTCAAAAGCCGATTTTTAGTAATAATGGGAATCTTGTTCTTATTATTGTTGGGCATTGCAATATATACTAGCTCAACAGTTTCCACTAATTCTAAAAAACGACAAAACTTCATAGAAAAATATAAGTCCATAGAAAAATTTATTCATCATTCTCGAGATAGTTTGCGATATTTGCAAACCAGCTTGTACTCTTATTCTTTACTTTTAGAGTCGAAATATCATAAGGATGCTCGAACCCAATTGGAGCGTCTCACTACCGTCTTGGGAACATTAAGCCAGCATGAATTTGTTCGTGATCAATCCAGTGTGCAAAAATCCTATATTAATTTTCGACAAGCGTGTAATCAATTAATTCCGGCTATACGCACGCTAATGGCTTACCAAGCAAAAGCTGAAAAACGTTATCCGGGCATGAAAATTATGTTGACGGAATTGCAACCTACAAATCTTGTCTTCGTTGGCGCTTTGTCTATTGCAATTGAGGATACGGATGAAACATTAAAAGATTTTAAATCTCTGACGAAGACCAATAGAAAGATTCAAAGGTTATTTTTAGATTTGCGACACACTTGGACTCAGCAAGTAAGCACGATACGCGTATTCATCGCCAATCGAAGTGGTACCTTTGGTTCACCCAAAGCCAGCATGCGCGCTAACATTAAGAATCAAAAAATTTACGCACAACAAATCGAGCTTACTTTAAACTTACTTAAAAAATATGACATTAAGAACCAGCTCGGCATAGAACAGTCAGAAGCATTGAGAACAATGCTGACTGTTAATACTAAATATCAAAGTATTTTTTCCAGAGCCAAGCAAATATTTATTTCGTCTCAATGGCGTACCGATATTTATTTAATTAGTTCAAACATACAGCAAAACTTTAGTAAAACATTAATAAGCTTAAAGGGACTCGATCGTGCCATTCATAATTATCGTGAAACTGGGACGGATAGTCTGCAAAAATCGACCAGCGCGATTGCGTCTTATGTGTGGTGGTATTTTATTCTTGCAGTGGGCGTCATGACTTTAGCGTATTTTCTATTTGAATATACCATTCGACGACCCTTAAGCAATATTAGTGCTGCGCTTGATGCAGAATCAAAAGGTAAGCATTATCGTATTCCCAGTCTGCCATTTCAATCTATTGAAATTGCGATTTTAGAGACTTCCTTTCGACGTATGCGCGATAATGTATTATCCAGGCAAGAAAGACTTGAAGCGATATTAATGCAAGCCGGAGAGGGTATTATTATTCTTGATCAAAACGGCTTAGTCGAAACTTTTAATAACGCTGCGGAGCAAGATTTTTTATATAAATCCCAAGATATTATTGGACAGCATGTGAGTGTCTTAATGGATGAGCAGCTATTTAATTCGAAGCTAGAAGCCTTTTCTGTTTGGATTGCAAAAGGTAATGATTTACAGGAAAATCGCGAAGTTCTACTTAAGAAGAAATCGGGCGATATTTTCACTGCGTCCATTAATGTCAATACCTTAAAAATTAATGGCGAATGGCTCTATGTTTCTGTAATAGCAGATATGAGTGAGCATAAGAAATTAATGCATGAACTACAAACAATGGCAGATCATGATGATTTAACGAATTTAAATAACAGACGTTATTTTTCAAATAATTTAAAAGTGACATTAACTAAAAACGAAGCATGCATATTATTTTATATTGATTTAGATAACTTTAAATTTATAAATGATACTTTAGGTCATGTTGCGGGCGATAAAACCTTAAGAGATATTGCTTGTATACTGCAAAAATGTGTCCGCAGAAACGATCTTTTAGCAAGGATTGGTGGAGATGAATTCGCTGTCGTGCTTTATGCCATTACAATTGATAAAGCGCAAAATATCGCTGAAACAATTCGAGATGAAATTAGTAAGTATAATTTACTTTATAAAGGCAAGTCAGTTGATATTGCATGTTCAATTGGAATAGCAAGCAATGAACGCGGCATTCAGTCTGTCGATGATTTAATGTCTAATGCCGATATAGCGTGTAATTTGGCTAAAAAAGATGGCCGAAATCGAGTCCATATTTTTCAGAATGAAGATAAGCAAAATAAAGATGAAATTTATAGAAACAAAGGCTGGGCAAGACAAATACAACGTGCCATAGACGAAAGTAGTTTTGTAATCGCATTACAACCAGTTGTGCGTACCTCAGATCGAGAAATTATATTTAATGAGGTTTTAGTAAGAATGATGGATCAAAATAATAATCTTATAATGCCTAATGGTTTTATTACAGCCGCAGAACGATTTGGATTAATAGCCGGTATTGATGAATGGGTTGTTTGTAATACAATTAAGTTAATTTTTGCACGTAGAAGCGAAGGAACTAATTCTCGTTTCTCCGTTAATGTCTCTGGTCAATCTATTGGTAATGCAACGTTTTTAAAAAATATTACTAAAATGGTAAAACAAGCTGGCTTAAAAAAAGACGAGTTAATATTTGAAATTACAGAAACAGTTGCCATTGAGAAAATGTCAGCGGCAATAGATTTTATTAGATCAGTTCAGGCTCTAGGATGCCTGACTGCTTTAGACGATTTTGGCGCAGGATATTCATCTTATGCTTATTTAAAAGACCTTCCAGTCGACATTATAAAAATCGACGGCTGTTTTGTAAATAATATCGATACTAATAAGCTAAGTTACGCGATGGTAAAATCAATGCAGCAAATTGCGACCGTGATGGGAAAAACTACAATTGCAGAATACGTAGATCGTGAGCAAGTACTGAATACTCTTCAAGAAATTGGTATCCACTATAGTCAGGGTTTTTATCTAGGGCCACCTCAAATCATTGATATTTCTCCGCAGAAAGCTTCGAAATCTGCTTAAGCAATCGCGTAAAAATGAGCTTAAGCCATTTTGTTTACACTCTTCATGGTGTTAAAACGCTTTCAGTGCTAACATGGCCGCCGCATTATCCTAGAATTGTTCAGTATTTTCATCCTATTGGGAGTCATGATGACGTATAAAAAAATTCAAGTACCTGAAAACGTCGAGCTAATTACAGTGAATGACGATATGAGTTTAAATGTTCCTGATAAACCCGCTATTCCCTTCATTGAAGGGGATGGTATCGGCGTCGATATTTCGCCAGTCATGAAAAAAGTAGTAGACGCTGCAGTTGAAAAAGCCTATTCGGGCAATCGTCAAATTCAATGGGTCGAAATATACGCTGGCGAAAAAGCGACGAAAGTTTATGCAGATATTTATCCAGATATTAATGATGAGAATAGATGGTTACCACCTGAAACAATTCAGGCATGCAAGCAGTTTGTGGTATCAATCAAAGGCCCATTAACAACGCCAGTCGGAGAAGGCATGCGCTCTCTCAATGTCGCCTTACGACAAAAAATGGATCTCTATGTGTGTTTAAGGCCGATTCGATATTTTACAGGAACGCCTAGCCCGCTTAAAAACCCTGAATATACTGACATGATTATTTTTCGAGAAAACTCTGAAGATATTTACGCGGGAATAGAATGGAAGTCGGGTTCTACTGAGGTCGCTAAATTAATTAAATTTTTGAGTGACGAGATGGGTGTGAAAAAAATTAGATTTCCTGAGAGTTCAGGTATTGGTATTAAACCAGTTTCAGCCGAGGGTACAAAAAGATTGGTGAGAAGAGCTTTACAGTATGCGATTGATAATAATCGTGACTCAGTCACCCTAGTGCATAAGGGCAATATCATGAAATTTACCGAGGGTGGATTTCGAGACTGGGGATATGAGATAAGCCGCGATGAATTTGGCGCAGTGGAAATAGACGGTGGTCCCTGGCAGAGCATGAAAAACCCAAACACCGGTTCAGAAATTATTATTAAAGATGTGATTGCTGACGCGTTTTTACAACAAATATTGCTCAGACCGAAAGAATACAGCGTGATAGCTACCATGAATTTAAACGGCGATTATATTTCTGATGCATTAGCAGCTCAAGTAGGTGGTATTGGTATAGCGCCAGGCGCGAATTTATCGAATGACATTGCCATGTTTGAGGCAACTCATGGGACTGCACCAAAATATGCCGGCAAAGATCAGGTTAATCCAGGCTCTTTGATCTTATCCGCAGAAATGATGCTGACACATTTAGGTTGGAGTGAAGCTTCTGATTTAATTATAAAGGGAGTTTCTACTGCTATTTCTAACCAAACTGTGACATATGACTTAGAACGTCTTATGCCTGGAGCGACTAAAGTGAGTTGTTCAGGATTTGGTGAGGCTATTATTAAGAACATGTAATCGCCACATAAATCATAATAACAACATAAAAAACAAAAGGATACGTAGTATATCAAGATTCAGTGTTAAGTTATTATGAGATTAATTGCTGTTTATTATTACGCCTCATATTAAACCTTTTCTTATATCCCTATTCCCAATTTTAATCATAGGAATTTTCAATGGTATGTTTGTTGTATACTAGAAGTGTAGGCGTAATTTATATTGATATTGCTTAACGCAACCCCATTAAATATGGGCAAGCACTAAAAAGTGTTTAAAAATTCAAATCACAATAGTGTAGAGTGATATAAACAAAATAGAAAACGTCAAGTGAAAGTTAATATTATGAGTAACAAGCCAACGGATATGAATGGCGGCGATGATGATGGACTTGCGGTTGAAACGGCAAAACCAAAGCTAAAACGTCCACCATTATTTAAAGTAGTGCTGCACAATGATGATTACACTCCTATGGAGTTTGTAATAGAAGTTCTCTCGCGGTTTTTTGATATGGACGGCGATAAAGCAACCAGAATAATGTTGCACGTTCATTATAAAGGGAGGGGGGTCTGTGGTGTATTTGGTAGAGACATTGCTGAGTCAAAAGTCAGTGTGGTGAACAAATATTCTAGGGAAAATCAACATCCATTACTTTGTGAAATGGAAGAAGATTAAGAGGAAGATGGTAAACACTCATGTTAAGTAACGAACTAGAAGAAAGTTTAAACAAAGCTTATAGTGACGCAAGAACTAAACGTCACGAGTTTATGACCGTAGAGCATTTATTGTTAGCTCTGTTGGATAATGATGCTACGTTTAATGTTTTGATTGCTTGTGGCGCAAATCTTGATGAACTAAGAGAAGATCTCGAGGACTATCTAGATGAAAATGTGCCTGTTCTAGGTGCAAATGATAATCGAGAAACTCAACCCTCTCTCGGTTTTCAGAGAGTATTGCAACGAGCCGTCTATCATTTGCAAACATCTAGTTCATCTGATACGGAAGTGACCGGACCTAATGTTTTGGTCTCAATGTTTGCAGAACAAGATTCTCAAGCTGTCTATTTTTTAAGTAAACAGCAAATTTTCAGACTTGATATCGTAAATTATTTGTCGCATGGCATTGCAAAATTTGACGACGAAGAAAATGATGATTCAATGCCTCGTGTTAATGACGATGAGATTGATAACGAAACTCATACTCAAACCGCGCTAGAAAAATTTACCACTAATTTAAATACGCAAGCATTAGCAGGCAAAATAGATCCGCTGATTGGCCGAGATAATGAAATTACCAGAACCGCTCAAATATTATGTCGTCGTCGAAAAAACAATCCAATTTTTGTCGGAGAGGCAGGGGTCGGCAAAACGGCAATTGCAGAAGGTTTGGCTAAACTCATAGTCGAAAAGAAAGTCCCTGATGTGCTTCATGATGCGACTATTTACTCATTAGATTTAGGCGCCTTAGTGGCTGGAACAAAATACCGAGGTGATTTCGAAAAACGCTTAAAGGAAGTTATTTCAAATCTTAAAAATGAGAAGGGCGCGATACTTTTTATTGATGAAATCCATACGATTATAGGGGCGGGATCCGCGTCGGGCGGAGTAATGGATGCGTCTAATTTGATAAAGCCAGTTCTTTCATCAGGCGAATTAAAATGCATTGGCTCGACAACTTACCAAGAATTCAGAAATATTTTTGAAAAAGACCGCGCACTCGCACGACGATTTCAGAAAATTGATATTGACGAGCCGACGGTAGAAGAAACTTACGAGATATTGAAAGGTTTAAAATCTAAGTTTGAGGAACACCATCAGGTTAAGTATAAAAATAACGCATTACGATCGGCTGCCGAATTGGCTGATAAACATATAAATGATCGCTTTCTTCCTGATAAAGCGATCGATGTGATAGATGAAGCAGGCGCAAATTTACAACTGCAAGATAAAGCGAAACGTAAAAAGAATGTGACTGTGAGTGACGTCGAGTCGATAGTTGCAAAAATCGCAAGAATTCCCCCTAAAAGTGTTTCTGCTTCAGATAAGCAGTCGTTGAGGAATTTAAATCGTGATTTAAAACTGGTAGTTTACGGTCAGGACGAAGCAATTGATTCTCTTGCCTCTGCAATTATTATGGCACGCTCTGGATTGGGTCCTGAAAAAAAGCCGATTGGCTCCTTTCTGTTTTCGGGTCCTACGGGAGTGGGTAAAACCGAAGTCACTACGCAATTAGCGCAAATTATGGGAATTGAGTTGATTCGTTTCGATATGTCGGAATACATGGAGCGACATACTGTTTCAAGATTAATTGGAGCGCCGCCAGGATACGTTGGATACGATCAAGGTGGTCTATTAACAGATGCTGTGATCAAACAGCCCCATGCGGTAGTTTTGCTAGACGAAATCGAAAAGGCACATCCGGACGTATTTAATTTATTATTACAAGTTATGGATCATGGAGTACTTACTGATAATAACGGCCGTAAAGCTGATTTCAGACAAGTGGTACTAGTGATGACAACGAATGCTGGCGCACAAGAAGTCAGTCGTCGCTCAATTGGATTTTCTGTACAAGATAATTCAAGTGATTCAATTGAAGCCATTCGAAAAACATTTTCACCGGAATTCAGAAATCGGTTAGATAGTATAATTCAATTTAAGGCATTGGATCATAGTACGATTGAAAGCGTCGTCGAAAAATTCTTGGTGGAAGTAGAAGTCCAATTGGATAATAAAAAGGTTCAACTAAAAGTTGATCAGATTGCTAAAAATTGGTTTGCGAAGCATGGTTACGATCCAAAGATGGGTGCTAGGCCAATGGCTCGATTAATTCAGGAAGAGATTAAGCGGCCGCTTGCAGAAGAGTTGTTGTTTGGCAAACTCACGCATGGTGGCATAGTTAAAGTATCCGTAAAAGACGATAAAATTAGTCTTGAGATTACTGAGAGTAAATCCAAAGTAAATTCTTAGTCTTAGCGAGTATCTTAAACGGTCCTACATGAGTTTAATTTTTGGCTGGGTTTGTTTTGAATTCAATTAAGTTTGTCTTATTTTTATCTTAATTTTATCTGGCCCGATAAGTAATTCGACCTTTTGATAGATCGTAGGGCGTCAACTCTACTGTCACTTCATCACCAGTCAAGATACGAATATAATTTTTTCGCATTTTGCCAGAAATATGCGCTATTATTTTATGCCCAGTTTCTAGTTCAACTTTAAACATGGTGTTTGGTAAAGTTTCGATTACCTTACCTTGCTTTTCAATGATTTCTTCTTTAGTCATATACTTCTCGTTTTAACCTATAAATTAACTAGGGAGCCTCTGATTAATTACCGAAGCAGGTCTTACTGCGTTAAATCAATTCTCAAAATACTCATTTACGAGCGTGTAAACTCCGTTTTTTCGAATTGATTTGCCTTGTAATTTTCTGCTTGATGAATTAATCAGAGGCTCCCTAGGCTGAATAGTCCTGTTAGCTAGTTGCGTCGATTTCGCAGGGTAGAAGTATAGTCACACTTGCGAGAGGGATAAAGGTAAATATGTCGTAAAGGCGAAAAATACATTGAGAAATTAATTATTTATTAGACACTAATTGGTCGAATTTTATCCTCATTCCATTAAATACCTATAATATCAGTAGTTTAGGTTTTGTTGGAATATAAACAAGAGTAATTAAAGTGAGGAGAGTAGCGAAACGGTTCTAATTGGTTAAATCTTCCCAGCGATTATCAATATATTGCTCCATTGGTGCGAAATCTTTTTTATATTTCATTTTTTGACAGGATTCTATTAGATAACCAAGGTAGAGATACTTCTTTTCCCGCCTTGCTGTTTCAGCGATTTGCCATAAAATAGCATAGTTTCCTAAACTAAACTTAGTTAGAGTAGGCTCAAAAAAAGTATAAACTGCAGAATATCCATCTTCTAGATCATCCATGACAGCAACAGCGACCAACTCCTTGTTAAGTCGAAATTCGATAAATTCTGTTTCAGTCCAATGGCAAGTTAACATTTCCATGTACTCGCGTGGCTCAGGATTATCCATGCCGCCGTCAGAATGGCGAACATTGACATATCGTTCATAAAGTTCAAAATGTTTAGTGTTAAACTCGGCTGGACAGCGTGTGATTTCTAAATTTTGGTTTAATTTTAATATTCTACGATGGCTTCGTCTTGGTTTATAGTCTTTGACTGGAATTCGAACAGGGATACAGGCCGAGCAATACTTGCAATGTGGTCGATAGACGAGCTCTCCACTACGCCGAAAGCCTGAATAGATTAACTGGCTATAAATATGATTGTTAAAGCGAGTCAGCGGCTGAGCATATATTTCCTGGCTAAATTTTCCTGGTAAGTAGCTACAGGGGTGTTCCCCGGACAAAAACAGGGTAATTTTGTCAGTAATGAAGTCTGGCCTATCCGAATGCATTTTTATCTAATCCAAAAGCTTGCATAATACTATATCAGATTCCCAGGGTTTTTGAGGACTAATCTGTTTACAATTTGTACGTAACATTTTAACAAAATCGTGTCTTTCAATATTGTGTGCACCAAACGAATCGAGGTGATCAGTTTGTATCTGACAATCAATTAATTTGTAGCCCCATTTTTGCAGATGTATGACTAAATATATAAATGCTGTTTTCGATGCATTTGAATACAAAGAGAACATGGATTCACCAAAAAAAACTCGGTCTAACGCGACACCGTAAAGACCACCAACTAATTTATTATCGAGCCAGCATTCCACTGAATGGGCGTAGCCATGTTGATGTAATTTGGCGTAGGCATCCATCATTTCTGAATTTATCCAGGTTCGAGGATCGCCATCACGAGCTTTAGAGCAAGCGTTGATTACGGATAAAAAGTCTTGGTCGAATGTGATTGAAAAGTCGCCATTTCTAATGGTTTTTTTTAGGCTTCTCGATATTTTGACTTCGGTGGGCGTTAAAATAGACCTTGGGTTCGGTGACCACCAAAGAATGGGTTCACCTGCTGAATACCAAGGAAAAATACCACTTTTATAAGCGAGCAGCAAACGTTCAACCGACAGATCACCGCCAATTGCGAGTAAGCCATTTGGATCCTCATCGGCTAAGGCTACATCTGGAAAAACTATGTCACTGCTTATTAAATACATTTGGAGTGGGGTCAGAAAATGGATTTAATTCTAGCATTTTGCCGCTTTATTACCAATCAAATTAAAAGGAATAGAGTAGCAGCGAGATAAGCCTACCCATGTAAAATGAAGTGGCTAAGACACTGCTGTCCTGTTAACTTTTTTATCTCGACGTTTAATAGTTGCATTCACTAAATAAAATAAGCGACCGATAATTTCGCATTCGAAGCTCCACGTCGTTGCGAAGCTGCGAAAGCAGCTGAAGCAATCTCCTAACGTAAGTCATTGAATTACGGAGATTGCTTCGGTGTGATCGTTTTGAGCACGATGCTTTTATATCGCGTAGGCCACGGAGAAGGTGAGACCGGAACGGTCGAGAGGCTGGTCTGGGCCATGGCCGGGAGCGATGCGAACACACCTCGCAACGACTAATTCCTTTGAAACGCCTCTAGTCTTTACATTGGATAATTTTGGGCATTCCTATAATATTTAGCAACTCAGTGTTTAGATCGATTTCATGTCTCAAATAGTAACTCTATCAA